>NZ_JBNGCO010000025.1:3234-48949 GCF_049974805.1 Baaleninema sp. | reverse complement strand
TTTAATATCGTTATCTCCTCATCTCCTCATCTCCTCATCTCCTCATCTCCTCATCCCCTCATCTCCTCATCCCCTCATCTCCCCACTAAGGCAACTCCACCGAAGTCGGTTTGGCGATATGAGGCAAGCCCCAACCGAGCTTTTCTCGGAGGACGCGGAAGAATTCCGGAGCTCGCAAGCGCATAAACCGGGCGTTGTAAGGGGACTTTTGTAACACCACGCGATCGTCGGGGAGGACGTAACACCCAGCGTTTCCGTCTACCACCATCATCATGCGTTCGCGGGTGGCGGGAAACACCCGCACCGTCTCCGTATCCGAGAAAACCAACGCCCGCGACGCCAGAGAATGGGGACAAATCGGCACCAGTTGCATCACCTGCACGTCCGGCGTAATCACCGGGCCGCCCGCCGACAGGGCGTAAGCCGTCGAACCCGTGGGCGTGGAAATAATAATGCCGTCGGCGGCGATATCCACGGGAGCATGTCGCCCCACCGCCACCTCAAAATGACACATACTGGTCAGCGGTTCCCGATGCAGCACCATTTCGTTGAGACAGAGCGCTTCCCAAATCACCGTCTCGTCGCGAACCACCCGCACCACGATCGTAGTGCGTTCCTCGATTTGACACTTTCCCTCGATCGCCATCTCCACCGCTGGATAGAGTTGGCTAATATAGGTTTCCGTGAGAAAGCCCATGTGGCCGGTGTTGACCGTCAGTAACGGCAAGCCAATAGGCGCCACTTGACGGAACGCCGAGAGAACCGTTCCGTCACCGCCGAGGACAACGCCAAAATCCAAATCACTATCAAACCCCGGCGGCACTAAGCCGTCAACGGGCGTATGACAAACGGGGCTTTCAGGTTTAGAATGCCCCAAAATCCCGCCCATTCCCGTGGCCGTTCTTACTTCCGATCCCTGGTTTTCGAGTTGCTCTTTCAGTTCGATCGAAATTCGACAAGCAGCGGGTTTGCAATCGTTATAGATAATGCCAACTTTCGGCACGCTCCCAGTCCACCTAGATGTTTTACACTCCACTTTAACTGTAGTGTCTCATTTTTCGAGATCGACTTCGAGACCTATTTGGAGGACTTAAAGGGCGATCGCTGCCGTTTCTTGCGAGCTTTTTGTTGCTCCTGCTCGTATTCGATCTCCTTGAGCTTTTTGAGAATGCGGCTGTGATACTCCTGCATATACTCCTCGAGGGTCGTCATCTCCTTCGGATCGATGCCGAACACGGGATATACCGGAGTCATGTCCGCCGTCAGAGAGGTTCCCGAAGCTAACACTTCCGCAAAAGCTAAGCGATCGGCCACGTTCCAACCCCACTGGAAAAAGCGAGCCGCTTTGCGAACCACCCGCAACAACCCCAGCGGCGTGCGCGTAATTTTCGCCGTGCGTCCCGACAACCGCTCGCACAGTGCCACGATTTCTTCCGCACTCCAGGCGCGAGTTCCCACCACGGGGAAGGTTTGGTTTTCCGTTTCGGGAACCGACAAGGCGCGGACGGCAAATTTCGCCACGTCTTGGCTGTTGGCGTAGGCGACTGGGGCAGTGTTGCCCGTAATCCAAACCGTTTGGTTATCTAAAATGGGGATGGCGTACTGACCGATCAACCCCTGCATGAAGCCGCACAGTTGCAAAACGGTGTAGTTGAGTCCCGATTCGGCTAAGAACTCTTCCGTACAGCGTTTGATTTCCATCAAGGGGACTTGTGGATAGTCGCGGTTGTTGATAATCGAGCAGAACACGAACCGTTCCACTCCCGCTTCTTTGGCCGCTTGGATGAGGGCGACTTTCCCTTCCCAATCCACTTGTCGCACGCCGAGAGAATCGGTGACACGAGCGGTGGCGGCGTCGATAACGTGAGTGACCCCTTCTAAGGCAGGGGGAAGGGTCGCCGGATCGCACAGATCGCCTCGAACTAATTCGGCGCCCCATTTCCTGAGAAACGAAGCCCGGTTGAACCCTCTGACCAAGCATCGCACTTGATAGCCTTCATCTAGCGCTTGGCGGGCGATTTGTCTTCCTAGCGTGCCTGTTGCACCGACGATTAATAAGCTCATGGAGTTCTCGATAACGACGGTCGATCCTCTCAGTATCTTGAGAAAGGGAATCTGGAAAAATGGAATAATTAAGAAATGGAACGGTTTAGCCCCGGCTGGCCCGGTTCGACGGACGAGCTTTGTCGCAGACAGGAGGCGGCCTCTTGAAATAAGGCGACGGAACTCGTGACTGACGGCGATGGCAAAATCTGTAACTTGGCTCAAATGTTAACATATATTAACGGGGTTTCTGTGGAATTCTCATTTTTATCTGAAGGGTTTCCCCGCGCGATCGATCTCAACCCACGACGTACCAAGGCTCGACGGCTCTCCACTCACTCGAAACGTACATTCTCGTCTTTGACATCATGACTCATCTCCACTCATCTCAGCCTCAGCCTCCGTCTCAGCCATCAGAGGCGTCGGAAATGCCGAACTGTAGCGTCCGACATCCCGTCAATCTCGCGGACGTGCAAACGCGGAAATCTTTGGCGATCGACGTTGAAAAAGCGCAGTCTATGGCAGAATTCTTCAGTTGCTTGGGAGATCCCAACCGTCTCCGCATTCTGTCGGCGTTGGCGTTGGGAGAGCAATGCGTCTGTGACCTCGCGGCTGTGGTGAATATGAGCGAGTCGGCAGTGTCGCACCAGTTACGCACCTTGCGATCGCATCGTATCGTCGGCTATCGCAGGCAGGGACGCAACGTCTTTTATTATCTCAAAGACCACCACGTTCTCAATCTCTATCGCGACGTGGCCGAACATCTCGACGAACCGGAAGATTCTTAAGCTCGATGCGAGATCGACCTCGGTTGAGGGAAAATAGCTCTGTCGAGACTTCCCTCAACCGATCGATTCGGCTTCCAATTAGGCTTCTTCTTCGCCACCTTCAATTTTAAGGAGCAAGAAGCCCAGGGCTAACCCCAGCAGAATCAGGGTCGAGGACAAAATCGCTGCGTTGAAAATCTCTCCGCTCATCTTTTTTTTAACTCGATGTAACAAATCTCGTCTTTCAGTATAGAGCGGCAAGGTGCAATGTTACAGCCACTCTTCCCCATTCCCGGACCGCCAGAGACAGCCGCAACCCCCTCCCGCGAATTGGGTTCTGACCCCTCGACAGATGACGGGGAACAAGCAACTGTTTAGAATTACCGTAGCAGCGCGATCGCTTTTCCTATATTTTCATCGCGACGCCCTGCCAGTTTGAGCAACTTACAGCAAACAAGGGAAAAACACCACAATGTTAGACACGGACGACAAAAAAGCCGCGAAGAAGACACTGTTACGCAAAATCCCCCACGCCCTCTACATTTGTGGGGTCAAAGACGGCGAGAACGTCAACGGTTTCACCGCCAGTTGGGTGACGCAAGCCTCTTTCGAGCCGCCCTTAATCGTCAACTGTGTCAAAAACGACAGCGGCTCCCACGCCATGATTAAAGCCAGCGGCGTGTTTGCCCTCAGCTTCCTCGAAGCGGGACAAAAAGAGATGGCGCAGCAGTTTTTCAAACCCCAACGCCGCGTCGGAAACAAGTTTGAAGATGTGGAGTTCGTCCTCGGCGAAACGGGATGCCCCATTATTAAAGACGCTCTGGGGTATATCGAATGTAACGTAGTCGGCAGCGTCGAACACGGCGACCATACGGTTTTCGTCGGCGAAGTGATTTCCGCTGGCTTGCACCGCGATGGCGATATTCTGGAACTTTCTAGCACTGGATGGAGTTACGGCGGTTAAGGGAGGTGAGGTGATGATGAGGTGATGAGATGAGGAGAGAATTTCCCCCTCGTACCGTCATCCCATCATCGAAACTTCATCGACAAAGCTTTTTTGCAAATTGAAGCGATCGGAAAAACGACCTATGCCTTTAATGCAAGTGAAAACCTCTGCTGCGGCACCGGATAAAGCCGCTGTTGAAGGAATGCTCAAACAACTGTCTGCTAAGCTGGCGGGACATTTGGGAAAACCGGAATCCTATGTGATGACCGCTTTTGAGGCGGACGTTCCCATGACGTTCGGCGGGACGACCGACCCGGTTTGTTATGTCGAAATTAAAAGTATTGGCAATATGAAGCCCGCTCAAACTCAGGCCATGAGCGAGGATTTTTGTCAAGAGATCGAACAAGCCCTCGGGGTTCCAGCTAACCGCACCTATATTGAATTTGCGGACGCGGAACGGGCGATGTGGGGGTGGAACGGTTCCACTTTTGCTTGAGGGCGCGATCGACCGCTCTCTCGAATTCGACCCGATGTAGGGGCGTTGTCTGCAATGCTCCTACAAAAATGCTAAGAGTGGAACGAAAAACCGGGTTTTTTGGCCGACAAGTGCGTAACGCCTTAGAAATTCTATGAGGGAGGAAACCTCTGTTTCCCAACGCCACAATCGGGGGTTTCCTCAGTATTTTCTCCCAACTCTCTCGAGTTCGCGAGGCAACATATGCCGAAAATTCTCGGTCACGTCGGGGTTGGCGGACAGTATAGAAACTGTATTTGCAAAATCTTTACAATTCGAGACGCTGTGATAGTATCTGGGTAGTTTTGGGCAGTGTCAGGCTGCCGAAAGCGACTCTTCCGGTGCTGGGGGAGGTCTCCATTCCAAGTGTGTAAGAGAGTCTATCCGTGAATCATCCAAATAACACTGCGGGGACGAGCCAACCCGAGCCGCTTCGCATGGGTGTCATTGGGGTTGGCAATATGGGCCAACATCATACGCGGGTCTTAAGTCTACTTAAAGATGTGGAACTCGTGGGAGTGGCCGATATTAACGTCGATCGCGGACTGGATACGGCCAGCAAGTATCGGGTTAAGTTTTACGAGGATTACCGCGATTTGCTGCCCCACGTGCAAGCGGTTTGCATCGCCGTCCCGACGCGGTTACATTATTCGGTGGGAATGGCCTGTCTGAACGCCGGAATTCACGTGATGATTGAGAAACCCATCGCGGCCAGTTTGGCGGAAGCGGAAGACCTCGTCAACGGTGCGGCGGAATCGGGATGTATCCTGCAAGTGGGACATATCGAACGCTTCAATCCCGCGTTTCAGGAACTTAGTAAGGTTTTAAAAACGGAAAATGTTTTGGCGTTGGAGGCGCATCGCCTCAGTCCCTATTCCGATCGCGCTAATGATGTGTCGGTGGTGTTAGATTTGATGATTCACGACATCGATTTGATGTTGGAACTCATCGGAGATCGCGTGGTGAAAGTCTCCGCCAGCGGTAGCAGCATCTCGGGTTCGCCTCATTTGGATTACGTGACGGCAACGCTGGGATTCGCTAACGGGGCGATCGCCACGTTAACCTCGAGTAAGGTGACGCACCGCAAACGGCGATCGATCGCCGCACATTGCAAAAACTCTCTCACGGAAGCGGATTTCCTCAACAACGAAATCCTCATTCACCGTCAAACCACCGCCAATTACTCCACGGATTACGGTCAGGTATTGTACCGTCAAGACGGACTCATCGAGAAAGTTCGCACCAGCAACATCGAACCCCTGCACGCCGAGTTAGAACATTTCGTCAACTGCGTTCGCGGCGGAAACCAACCCTCGGTCGGTGGAGAACAGGCGTTACGCGCGTTGCGCTTGGCTAGTTCCATCGAACAGATGGCCATGGACGGGAAAGTGTGGCAGTCTCGAGATGCTGAATGGTGTCCGGAAGTGGCGGTTCGCAGTTAGGGGAAAATTGCCGAAATCGAGAAGAAGCGGTGACTTTGAGGGCAGAGCCGATAGAATCGGAAAAGGCTGTCTACAATAGAGTCACCGCTATTTTTTTTGCAGCTATGACCGTCAAACGCATCTTTCTACGACCCGGTGACGGTATTAAATCCAAGGCGTTCGTCGAACCCGTCAAAGAGTTACAACAACTCTTGATTAAACTCAAGCTACTTCCCGAGAGCGAACCGGTAGACGGGGAATTCGACTCTAAGGTGGAAAAAGCTGTGTGCGTTTTCCAGATGCGCCACGATCTTGAAGTCAATGGTATCGTCGGACTGAGTACCTGGGCTGAGATCGATCGTGTTCTGGGAATTTCCAGACAAAGGGACGAGAAACCGACTTCTGAAGACCCGGTAGACCAACCGGAAGAAGACCCGGTAGCAGACCCGGTAGACCCACCGAAAGAAGAACCGGACGATAAACCCCTGGAGATTCTGCGATTTCCGGTGTTGAAACGGGGGGACGGTTTGGACTATCCGGAACTGAGGGAATTCGTTCTCGTTCTGCAACAATATCTCAAAGATGCGGGGATTTTTCCTCCGGACGAAATTCTCGATGGGAAGTTTGGGTCGAACACGGAAGCCGCTGTCAAGCGGTTTCAGGCGGCGAACGGTCTGCTGGTGGATGGTTGGGTGGGTCGCGAAACCTGGTCGGTGTTAGTCAACGGCCCGGTTCGAGTGTACCAGCCCGATCGCCCGAAAGAAGGGGTTGGCAATTTCGATATTCCTCGTATTATCGCTTCGATTCCCTATCCTGACATTCGGGTGTACGCTCGCGAGTCGCTACCGTTGATTTTACAATCCTGTCTCGATAATGGTGTGACGGATTTGGGACAAATCGCCTATGTTTTGGCCACCGCCGAACATGAATCCCATATGGGAAAATGGATGCGAGAGTTAGCCAGCGGTTGGGATTATGAATGGCGATCGGATTTGGGAAATATCTACGCGGGAGACGGACCGCTTTATAAGGGACGGGGGTTCGTTCAGATTACGGGACGTGCGAACTATCGCCATTGGTCGGCGCGTTTGGGTATCGATTTGATTGCGAATCCCGATTTGGCGGCTCAGAAAGATATTGCGGCGAAAATTCTGGTTTTGGGAATGCGAGATGGCTCTTATACGGGTTACAGTTTGAGCGATTTTATTGCTGGGTCGGTGCGAGATTTTTATAACGCTCGTAAAATTGTCAATTGGCTCGATCGCGCTGCTCATATTGCGGGAATCGCAAGGGAATATTTACGAGCTTTGGAGTGATTTTGGAAAAGTGATTTTGGCGTTGTTGAAACGGGCGATCGCTTTTGCCTGAAATCCATCGAATTTATCAGATCCCCGGCATCTCTAAGATGCCGGGGATCTCGCCCTCAACCCTCAACTTTTCCGCTCGAAGATTCGATGGATTTTGAATAGGATTTTTAGATATCACTTTAATATATCATATATTGGATTGTATGTCTAGGCATTTTTTGTTTTTTTAATATGTCCGATCGACCAACAGTTTCCCATCCTCAAATTTCAATTCGCGAAATGATAATTGACGATATCGCGCCCATTTTTCATTTGGGAGAGGAGCTTTTTTCCAGCGAACTCTATCCGACGTTATATCGAACTTGGGACGAATGGGAAGTGACGGGAGCCTATAATACGGATTCCGATTTGTGTTTGGTGTCTGAAGTCGAGGGGCGATTTGCGGGATTTATTTTGGGAACGATCGTGGAGAAACGAAGCGATCGTAAATCCAACGTTTACAGTTACATTCGTTGGTTGGGGGTGAGTCCCGAGTTTCACCGAATGGGTATCGCGGGAAAGTTGGTCGATCGATTTATCGAACGAACCATCGGACAAGGTGCGGAAAGCGTTTTGATGGATACCGATCCCTCTAACGAAGCGGCGATTAATTTTTTTACCAATAAAGGGTTTAAAAATCCCCGACAGCACGTTTATTTATCGTTGAATTTGAGCGAACACGAGTATTATGGAAAGTTGCTCGATTACGAGCGCGATCGCGCGGAGCGAATTGTGGGAATGTTGCGCCGCTATCGTCAGTAAAAGGGTTGCCTCGCATTCAGGAACTTTCTCAAATATGGTAAGTTAACAGAGTTTGTCTGAAGAATGCCACTGCGACCCACACAGGACTATGACTGATTCAGATACCCTGTACGACCTCCTCCTCGACCTCGACAACCGAGGCTATAAGGCGTACAAAGACATTCAAGGACAATACAAGTTTCCCAACTTTACCCTGATTATCGACTACGTGCAGGGCGATCCCTTCGCCTCGCCGAGCAAACTCCGGGTGCGGGTTCCCCAGTCCGTGGCGCAATTTCCCGCCGAACTCTACACCACGCCGTCGCGAAATGTGGCGTTGCGGGACTATCTGACGCGACAGTTCGACGCGGCTTGTCATGGCGTCAGCCAACATCGGGGAACTGGGAAAAGCGGCACGATCGCTGTATGTTGCATGGGACAGGAGGTTCTCGATCGAACCTCTGCTTATATTAACGACGACTGGCTCGAATTGCGGTTTGTGGTGGGACTTCCGGCCCGGGGACGGCGTATCCTGGGACGACAGGCGGCTTATATGCTGTGCGAAGACGTTCCGGAATTGGTCGATCGCGCTTTGGTTTACGCTAATCTCAACGCGGCGGAAATTCGCCGTCACGTGGAAACCGTTGAAGATGCGGATTGGCTGCGATCGCAACTGTCGCCAAAGGATTTAGTGGCTTTTGTCGCTGACGGTGCGATTTTACCCCGTCGCAGCGGCGTCGACGATCGACCCTTGCCAAATAACGCCGTTCCCTTCGAGTCTCCAGAGTCTTTACGGGTGAGGTTCTCTCGACCCAATGGCGGCGAAATCTCCGGAATGGGGATTCCCAAAGGCGTGACGCTGATTGTCGGCGGCGGCTATCACGGAAAATCTACCTTACTGAGAGCGATCGAACTGGGGGTGTACGACCACATCCCCGACGACGGACGAGAATTCGTCGTCACCGACCCCACAGCGGTTAAAATTCGCGCCGAAGACGGTCGTTATGTGGCGGGAGTGGACATTTCGCCGTTTATTAACAATCTCCCTCAAGGTCAACCGACCACTTCCTTTTCAACGGAAAACGCCAGCGGAAGCACTTCTCAGGCGGCGAATATCGTCGAAGCTTTGGAAGTCGGTGCTAAGCTGTTGCTGATTGATGAAGATACCTCGGCGACGAACTTCACGATTCGCGATCGCCGAATGCAGCAGTTAATCGCCAAAGAAAAAGAACCGATTACGCCGTTTATCGATCGTGTCCGTCAACTTCTCGAAGAACAGGTGGTTTCGACGATTTTGGTGATGGGAGGAAGCGGCGATTACTTCGATGTCGCCGATACCGCTATTGCGATGACGGAATTTCGTCCCAGCGACGTCACCGACGAAGTGCGTCAAATTGCGTCGGACTTCGCCACCGGACGCCAACCGGAAGGCGGCGAGGCGTTTGGAGAGGTGCGATCGCGATCGATCGAACCCGACAGCATCGATCCCAGTCGCGGAAAGAGATCGATAAAATGGCAAGTTCGCGGAATCGACGAAATCGTCTTTGGAACTCAAGATATCGACCTGTCAGCGGTTCAGCAAGTAGTGGATGCGGGACAGTTGAGAGCGATCGCCGAAGCGATGGTATATCTCAAACAGGAATACGCCGACGGACGCCGAACCCTCACCGAACTCCTCGATTTAATCTTCTCCGACATCGAAACCCGAGGATTAGAGGTATTGTCACCGTTTCCTCAAGGGGATCTCGCTGAGTTTCGCCGCTTCGAGTTAGCTGCTGCGTTGAATCGCTTGAGAACCCTTCAGACAGCGAACAGGGGACAGTTTTCGTAGGGTGCGTGACTTGAAAAATCGGGTGTCGAACCTGAAACCGAGAAATGGTCACGCACCGACATCCCATCATCCCCTCATCCCCTCACCCCATCATCCCCTCATCCCCTCACCCCCTCACCCCCTCAACTCCCGAGTCGTTCCGAGAGATAGTTGGCGGCGGCTTCGGCGATGGAAATCGAGTCTTCGTACATCATGCGCGTGGGACCGAGGAGGCTGACGCTTCCGACGGGATGGGAACCGCGACGATACGTCGCCGAGACGAGGGTACAGGTCTGAATGGGTTCGAGGGGATTTTCCGAACCGATGCGGACGTTGACTCGTTTTCCTTTCCTTGTGGAGTCGGCGGGTTCGAACACTAGCGGAAATAACTGTTCCGGTTCGTCTTCGAGGAGGTGCATCAACGGCTGAACCTGTTGCAGTTCGGCGAATTCTGGCAATCGTAGCACGTCGGCGATACCGCTGATGGCGATGGGGACGACGGTGGGGGTTTGTAAGCGTTTGGCTAAGTCGGAAAAGAGGGTTTTTAGACTGTCGGCGTAGCGTTGGAATTCGCGATCGAGTTCTCCCCAGTCGAGATCGAGTAAGTCTGAAATCGGTCGTCCCCGTAACTGTGCGTTGAGGAAGTTCGAGAGAATTTGCAGTTCGCGATCGAGCAGTTCCGGTTCCAGGGAACTTTCGTTTTCCTCCTCGGGTAACGTCACCAGCGTCGACTGGGTTTCGTAAACGTCCGTCACCACGATCAGCATGATCTGACCCGGATCGACTTGAATTAGTTGCAGGTGTCGCAGTTGCGCCACTTGAGATTGTGGAAGGGTAATCAAGGCAATGTAACCGCTCAATTTCGAGAGAATTTGAGCGGCGCCTCGCAGCATCGCCTCGAGACTCCAATTCTCGACGTTTAAACGTTTTTCGAGCAGTTTTTCGGTTCGTTCGGCTCGGGTTTCCGAAAGCTGCATCAGGCGATCGACGTAGACGCGATATCCCGAATCCGAGGGAACTCGTCCGGCTGAGGTGTGCGGCTGATACAGCAATCCGGCTTTTTCGAGCCATCCCATCCCCGAGCGAATCGTCGCCGAACTGACGCTGAGGTTGTATTCCTCCACTAAGGCTTTCGAGCCGACGGGTTCGGCCGTGGCGACGTAGTGGCGGACGGTTGCCCACAAAATATGTTGTTGTCGTGCGGTTAACTCCACTGGCCCAAACATCGAGGTCAAATCGTCGTGTCTCAAAACGGTTTGTTATAAGGGTGCGATCGAAACCTGCGATCGTAAATAGAAAGGTTCGATATATTCGATATTGTATGCGGCTCTTACTTGAACATGATAAACCGAGAAATTCAGCGATGGCAGTTCAAGGCGAACGATTCACAACGACCGCATTCTATACACCCTTTTGGGTTATGTTGGAAAAAGCTTAAGGAAATTTTTATAATTTCGGTAACGAGACGTAAAGGCTACGTCGAAGCGATCGCCGGATGTGCGAGGAAACTGTATGGTTAGCTCCCAGAGCAATTCTTATCCCTATATATTGTCTGAGAGCGATCGAGAGAGCGATCGCTGGAGGCACACAGACGAATAACTGCGACTCTTAGCCGCTGCTGTCCATCACGCCGAAGAATCGATCCTCATTACAACACCGACTCTCGATCGCCCCGGGCCGCGAATTGTCTTCGTTAATCCTGCCTTTACCAAACTAACGGGCTATACCGCCGAAGAAGCCATCGGACGAACCCCCCGGATGTTGCAAGGTCCCAAAACCGATCGAGCAGTGTTGAAACGGCTGCGAAAGACCCTAGAACGGGGCGATATTTTCTACGGAGAAGCGGTCAACTACCGTAAAGACGGGACTGAATTTTATAACGAGTGGCATATCGAGCCAATTCTCGACCAAACCGGTCGCATTACCCATTATTTGGCGATTCAGCGGGACGTAACTGCCCGTCGCCACGCCGAAAACCAACTGCGCTACGCCGCCTATCACGACGCTCTCACCAAACTTCCCAATCGCGGGTTTTTCCAACTGCAACTGCAAGCGGCCATCGATCGCCAGCACCTCGACGCCAACAGCCAGTTCGCCGTCTTGTTCTTCGACCTCGATCGCTTCAAACTCGTCAACGACAGCCTCGGACACCAAGCCGGAGACGAGATGTTGAAAATCGTCGCCGCACGTCTGGCCGAATGCGTCAAATCCCCCCACATCGTAGCGCGACTCGGCGGTGACGAATTTTCCGTGTTGTTGTTCGATGCTGCCGAACTGTCCGACGTCGAACCCCTCGTCAACGCCATTCACAGCAGCGTTTCCCAACCGATATATCTCGGCGATCGCGAACTGGTTCCCACCGTCAGCATCGGTATCGCCTACAGTTGCCCCACCTACGAACGGGGAGAAGACATCCTCCGAGATGCCGATTTAGCCATGTATCGCGCCAAAGCCCAGGGAAAATCCAACTTGGCTGAGTTTACCCCCGCCTTACACGAACAAGCCCTAAAACGGCTGAACCTCGAAAACGATTTGCGTTTAGCTCTCGTCAACCAGGAATTGAAACTGCACTACCAACCGATCGTCGATCTTCAAAACAGCCAGTCTGGCCGGGAGAATGGCTCGAGTCCACCCCTTCAAACCCAGTTCGTTCGGGGATTTGAAGCCTTAGTCCGCTGGCAACACCCCCAACGGGGTTTAGTCTCTCCCGGTGAATTTATTCCGGTCGCCGAAGAAACCGGGGCGATCGTTCCGTTAGGGAAGTGGGTGTTACGGGAAGCTTGCAGACAGCTCAAACAGTGGCAGACTCGATTCGATCGATCGGACTTGTTCGTCAACGTCAACGTCGCCAGCGAACAAATCGGCCAAGGCGATTTCGTCGCCACCGTCGCCGCGATTCTTGAAGAGACGGGACTTTCGGGAACTGCCCTCAACCTCGAAATTACCGAAAGCGCCCTCATCGAATGCGATCGAATCAGTACGCAACTGAGGCAACTCAAAGAACTCGGCGTCAAACTCAGCATCGACGATTTCGGCACGGGTTATTCCTCCCTCAGCCGCTTGCGCCATCTTCCCATCGACAACATCAAGATCGATCGTTCCTTCATCAACGACTTAGCCACCCCCGAAGAAAACGGCGAAATCGTCAGTACCATCGTCAACCTGGCCCACAACCTCCGCATGACGGTCACCGCCGAAGGCATCGAAGTCGATCGCCAGCATCGCATCCTCCAAGCCTGGAAATGCGAACTCGGTCAGGGCTATTTATTTTCCCCTCCCCTCACCGCCGAAATGACTGGAGTCTTCTTAGCCACTCCCGCCATCGTTCCCAGGGCGTTAGACCCCCTCGAGGATCGATCGTTTCCCTCCTGTTCCATTTCCCCAATGTTGCCTTGAGGAGACAATTGACAATTTTTCCTCATCCCATCATCTCCTCATCCCATCATCTCATCATCTCCTTCTGTTCCTTGTAAAGCTGCTTGAACTTACGCTGCTGAACGCTGTGGTCTACGATGGGGGCAGGATAGCCGCAGGCTTCGCGATCGAGCGGAGAAATATTTCCCGTCACCAAATCCGCCGTGTCTAACGACGACAACTCCGGCAACCACTGACGAATGTATTCCGCCTCGGGATCGTATTTCTTAGCCTGCGTGTAGGGGTTGAACACCCGCATCGGTTTCGGGTCCATGCCACTGGAGGCACTCCACTGCCACCCGCCGTTATTCGAGGATAAATCCCCGTCAACCAGGTGTTGCATAAAGTATTTCTCGCCCCAGCGCCAATCGATAATCAAATCCTTCGTCAGAAAACTGGCGACAATCATGCGACAGCGATTGTGCATCCATCCGGTTTCGTTGAGTTGGCGCATGGCTGCATCGACGATGGGATATCCCGTGCGTCCCTCGCACCAAGCTTGAAAGCGTTCTTCGTCGTTATCCCAGGGAAAATCGACCCAAGGCTTGCGGTAGGGACCCTCTGCCAGTTCGGGGAAAAAGTACATGACGGTTTGATAGAA
This sequence comes from Baaleninema sp., assembly GCF_049974805.1. Lineage (NCBI taxonomy): Bacteria > Bacillati > Cyanobacteriota > Cyanophyceae > Oscillatoriales > Oscillatoriaceae > Baaleninema > Baaleninema sp. Next base: position 35,346 of record NZ_JBNGCO010000025.1, on the reverse strand, counting down.
CTCCCGCCACGCTAACTCCTGTTGCCAGGTTTCGATGTTATCGCGGGCTTCGTCGCTGCGGGTTTCCTCCCAGGCGGCGGCGGTGGCAGCCCAAACTCGGCGAATGCCGATGGTACCGAATTTCAGGGCGGGACTGAGGCGGGAGGTTCCGTCGGAAAAGGGAAAATTCCGCTGTTCTTGATAGTCGAGGAGGGCGCGATCGACAAAAAACTCTAACTGTTCAAGGGCGGCGTCTTCCCCGGGTGCCAAGATTAAGGGATTTTCCCAGGTAAAGCCGAGTTCTTCTGCGGTTGGGAGGGCGATCGCCCCGACTTTCTCGGCGATAGTTCGTTCTTCGTCCGTCAACCCTTGCAACTCTCGAGGCGTCGGCACGGGTTCGGGTTTCGGTTGGCGACTCCAGTTTTTCCAATAAGGAGTATACACCGTATAGGGTTTGACGACGCCGGACGATCCCGTTAACACCTCCCCTGGCGGATGGAGTAGTTGGTCCCAACAGGTGACGATTTCGACTCCCGTATTTTTCAGGGCGTCGCTGACGGTGCGATCGCGTTCCTTGGCGTAAGGTTCTACGTCTCGGTTCCAATAGACCGCCGTCGCGTGGAGCCGTTCAGCTAGTTCCGGTATGATTTTGACAGGGTTGCCGCGAAAGATGAGTAATTCGCCCCCCGCCAGTTTATAGGAGTCTTGTAGCTCTTTCAGACAGCCAATTAAATACTTTACACGAGCCGGAGCGATATCGTCTCGCTCTAAAATGCCCGGATCGAGGCAAAAGACACCCGTAACCTTGGCGCTGCGATCGAACGCCTGAGCTAAACCAATATTATCCGAGATTCGCAGGTCTCGACGATGCCAAAATAAAATCGAATCGCTCATATTGAGTGAAGTGAATATGTTGAAAAAGTAGACAGCTTTCCCCGAACCAATCGACGTCGCACGACCGCTTAACTATTTATTGTACCATTTATATTTTTTCGGATTATCCGTATATACGCCGATACTTTTTTCGAGGTATCTACGGAATTTCTAGTGAAGGATGCGGTTTTAACGACCGTTCGTTCTCTAAAAAAATCGTATTTATACCCACAAACAACGCCCCAGGAAAATCTGAGGCATCGAGAATTTGACTCAAAAAGTCGATAAAATCGGTTTGTCCGAACCGTTACGATCCCACAGTTCGAGTTAAGAAGGGTTTGGCCAGGAAAAAGCTGGAAATCGATTTGGCATCGACTGGCTCTCCTTCCAAAATAGCTTTTTCGAGTTCTTCCGGTGTCATCAAAACCACCTCGATATCCTCGTCTTCGTCTTGACGAGGGGGAACCTCTAATTTTTCCAAGCCCAACGCCAAAAAAGCATAAATAATCTCGTCCGAATATCCCGGCGCGAGGATAAATTGACCCAATTTTTGCCAAGACGTGGCGCGATATCCCGTTTCTTCTTCAATTTCCCGTTGAATCGTTTGTTTGGGATCTTCGTTCGGTTCTACCGTTCCGGCGGGAAACTCCCAAATCCGACGACAAACCGCAAAACGATACTGACGGACTAACACCAACTTTCCATCTGTGGTGACGGGAACCGCCAAAGCGCCACCCGGATGGCGCACGCATTCCCAATCCCCTTCCGCCCCGTTGGGAAGGCGCAGGCGATTGACCTCGAAATTAAATTTACGTCCCGAGAAAAAGAGGCGTTGTTGGAGAATTTGCGGAAGTTCTTTACCGATAGACATGAAAAATCCATTTTCATTGTAGGAATCGCGGCCTACAAAAGGCGCACGTCGGAACAGTCTACCGCTTTCAGCAAATCTGTAACAGACTGACCCGATACCGGGTCGATCCAATGGGGGGCGACATCGGCCAGAGGAACCAAGACAAAGGCGCGATCGCGGAACCGGGGATGGGGAATTTGTAAATCGGGGGTATCTAGGATTCGATCGCCGTACAAAATCACGTCTAAATCTAAGGTGCGCGGTCCCCAGCGTTCCCGACGGACGCGATCGAACCGAGATTCGATATCTAACAATACCTTCAGCAATGCGTCCGGCGACAGCGTGACCTCCACCACAACGCAACCGTTAATATACTCCGGTTGCGGCGGTCCGACGGGTTGGGTGCGATACCAGGGCGATCGCGCCACTTCCGCAATCTGGGGATGTCGAAACAAAGTATCGATCGACCCCATCAAAATCGCCAACGAATCCCCTAAATTACTCCCTAGTGCGATCGCCGCCCGTTCTCTCATTAATATTATGACCTAATTTCGACTTACCCTTTAACTGCACCCGCCGTCAAGCCTTGCACGATTTTACGCTGGAAGAACAATACCAACACCACCAGCGGCGCCGTTCCCAACACCGTCGCCGCCGCGATCGTCCCGTAAGGAATCTCGAAAATCGACGATCCCCCCAATTGCGCCGCCGCCACCGGAAGGGTTTTCATCTCTTCGACCGTAATAAACGTCAACGCAAAAATGAACTCGTTCCACGAAAAAATAAACGTCAAAATCCCCGTTGTCACCAACGCCGGAAGCGTCATCGGTAAAACGATTTTCCACAACATTCCTACCGTTCCGTACCCGTCGATTTTCGCCGAATCTTCCAAATCTTTCGGGAGTTGTTGAAAGAAGCTCCGCATCACGAGAATTGTTAGGGGTAAATTAATCGCCGTATACGGCACGATTAACGCCAAATAATTATTACCTAAACCCAAAGCTTTTACGATTTCTAGTAATCCTAAAAACAGCAAAATATAGGGGAATAAAGTAATAATTAAAACCCCCGTTAAAATCAATTGCTGACCTGGAATCCTCAATCTAGCCAGTGCATAGGCCGCTGGAGCGCCAAATCCCAAACAAAGCAACGTGGAAGTAAACGCCACAAACGCACTATTAAAAATGTACCGCAAAAACGGCCGTCTCGCGAACAGTTCCGTATAGTGACTAATCGTCAATTGGTCGAAAGAGGGAAAATAAACATTGGGAATAGCAACGATGGCATCGTTGGTTTTAATCGACGTCAAAAACTGCCAAATAATCGGACCCAAACTAAACGCGACCACCAGGAAAACCGAAATCGGTAAAATCAGAGCTTTCCCAGAAAAGCCGCTAGTTTTTTTAGACGATTGCGTTAAAGTCATCTCAAATCCTCTAAATCTCTAAATCTCTGAATCTCTAAATCTCTGTGGTAAAAAATTAAATATCGACCCCGGCGGACTTACGAACCTTCTCCAACAAATAAAATGCCAACGCCACCACCGCGATCAAAATCAAAAACGTCACCACCACCAACGCCGCCCCATAGCCGAAATCGAGATAGCGGCGTACCGTAGCGTAAATATAAAGCGAGACCATTTCCGTCGCCCCCGCCGGACCGCCCCCCGTCATCACCTGAATCAAATCGAACACGCCGAAGGACTGGGCGAAGCGAAACAGCGATGCAATGAGGATTTGGGGCATTAACAGCGGGAGCGTAATTTGGCGAAAACTCTGCCAAGGGGTCGCCCCTTCAATGGCGTGGGCTTCGTAGAGGTCTTGGGGAATCGACTGCAACCCCGCCAGCAACAAGATACTGACAAACGAGGTGGTTTTCCAAACGTCCGCCGTAATCACCGACACCATGGCCAGGGTGGGATTTCCCAGCCAGTTAATTCCCCTGTCGATGAGTCCCAAGCGCATCAAAATATCGTTGAGAACGCCGTATTGGTCGTTAAAAATCCACGTCCAGGCCAAGGCCATGATGGCAGTGGGGAGGGCCCAAGGGATAATGGCAATGGTGCGAACCGTACCGCGACCGCGAAAGGATCGATCGAGAACCAGAGCGATCGCCATTCCCAAGACCAACTCCAACACCAAGGCCACCACCGTAAAAATGGTGGTATTGAGGATACTGTTCCAAAACGCTCCGTCTCCCCAAATCCGGCCGTAATTACTCAAGCCGCTAAAGACAGCTTCGAGTTCCGTTCCCAAGTTTTGCGTAAACAAACTCAGCCAAAACGCCCGTCCGATGGGATAGGCGTAGACGAGGAGGAGAATTAACAGGGCGGGGGTGACGAGAACCCATCCCGTCAAGCGTTGTCTGTCTCGGATTTTGCTTCGAGTCATAAACTTTTCCTCTTAAAATCTCTGGCGCGTCGTTGCGTTAGGGATGTCGAACCCATTAACGGCCTAACAACCGTCGCGTTTCTTCAGCAGCTCTTTGCATCGCCCGTTCGGGACTGAGGCGATCGGTCAGTGCCGCACTGAGGTATCGTTGCAGAATGTCCGAAGCTTGTGCGTACTGGGCGATGGGCGGGCGCAACACCGAATTTTCCTGCACTTCCAACAGTTGGGGATAGTGGCTGTATTTGGCGACAATATCGGGATCGGTAAAGAGCGATCGCCGACTCGGAACGTATCCCGTTTCCAACACGAACTGTTTTTGAGCGGCTTTGCTGGTAATAAACTCGATAACCCGCCAAGCCTCTTCCGGGTGTTTGGTCGTGTTCACCATTCCCAAACCCCAACCCCCTTGACAGGCACCGCTGTCGTATTCGGGTTGGTGAACCATCGGCTTAATGGCAATTTTGCCCGCCACTGGGGAATCTTCCGCGTTCGCCAGCGTCCAAACGTAAGGCCAGTTTCGCATAAAAGCCGCTTTCCCATTTTGGAAAAAGCGTCGGGCTTCCTCTTCCTGATAAGTGGTGACGCCGGGGGGAGAAATGCCGTTTTCGAGGGTATTTTTGAGAAATTCCACCGCCGCGATGGTTTCGGGGGAATCGAGTCCAACTGCTTGCGTTTCCGGATCGATCCAAAATCCGCCGAAGCCTTCAAGGAGTTCGACGAACATAGCCGCTAAACCTTCGTATTGCTTCCCTTGCCAAACGTAGCCCCATTCCACATCGCCGTTTTCCATCAAGGCTTGGGAAATGCGGGTGAGATCCTCAACGGTTTCTGGCGGCTCGAATCCCGCCGCTTCGAGGAGGTCGCTGCGATAGTACAGCATTCCGGCGTCGGAGCGAAAGGGAATGCGATAGAGGCCGTCGTTGTAGCGTCCGCCGTTGACGTCTCCTTCGAGAAATTTTGAAAGTTCTTCGTCTGAGATGCGATCGCTCAAGTCCGTCAACCAACCAGCGGCGGCGAACTTCGGCGTCCAGACGATATCCATATACACTAGGTCGTAGGGCGAATCCCCCAGCAAGAAGGAAGAGGTATAGAGGTCTTCGACGAGGTTCGTGGCGTTGGGGCCTTCGACGATATGTAGGTCGATATCGGGGTTTTGCTTCTCGAACTCTTCAACCAGCGGTTGCCACTGGGCGGCTTCCAACGCCTGCATTAACACGCTGATTCTAACGGGTTGTTGGCTGAAGGCGAGATTGTGAATTCCCAGAACGAGAACCAGGGCGATCGACGCCACAGCGATATAAAAGCCGCCGTTGCTTTGCAAAAAGTTCCAAAATCGAGATAGCGATCGAACAGTCATGGATATCGTTTTTCGCGAACGACATTACTAATCTCATGCGGTTTTCCTAGCCGTCTTCTCAGCAATGCCTTGTGCTTGCTTGCCCTCTAGTGTCTCATCATCTTTTGCGATCGTCATGTCAGATCCGCTTGAGGCGGACAGGCGAGGGGGGAAGACCGGGGTTTTCAGGGGCTGTGAAGGGACTGCACGAGAGGGCCATCGTCAGTCGATGTCTCCGACAGACCTTTGAGGACGTCTCTCAAACTAGATGCCACAATAAAAATACGCGACGGTATCTTCTGGCACAGTTTGTTTTCCCACAGAGAGTCACAGATAGTCAAAAAGGGTTTATGACGGAGTTGCGACAGAATCTTATTACCCGCAATTGGGTGGTCATCGCCACCGAGCGATCGAAACGACCGAACCAATTCAGTAAAGACCGTACCGACACCGTTCCTCTTCCAGCTTACCGAGCCGACTGTCCGTTTTGCCAAGGGAACGAACATCTAACGGGAATCGAACGTGCCAGACTCTGCGACGAGCGCGGTTGGCGAGTGCGATCGGTCCTCAACAAATATCCGGCCTTTTCCCCGGAAGGCGAACTTCCCGAACGTCGAGAACACAGTATGTTTCGCTCGATGTCCGGCGTCGGCTTTCACGAAGTCGTCATCGAACATCCCCGCCACAACGTTACTCTCGCCAAACTTCCCATCAACGACGTGGCTAACGTTTTACGGATGTACCGCCAGCGATACGCGGACATGAGACGAGATCCCCGCATCTCTGCCATCATTATCTTTAAAAACCACGGAAAAACCGCCGGAACCTCCCTCGAACATCCCCATTCTCAAATCGCCGCCACACCCATCGTTCCCTATCAACTGCGGTTGCGAACCCGGGAAGCCATCCGTCATTTCGACGACCACGGCGAATGTTTGTTTTGTCGGACTCTTTACGAAGAACTCGAAAGCCAGGAACGGATTGTTTGGGAAAGCCAGCATTTCGTGGCGTTCGTCCCCTATGCGGCGCTTTCGCCGTTTCACCTGTGGATTTTTCCCCGGCGTCATGTTTCTTCTTTTGAAAACGTTACGGAGGAGGAAATCGTCGATCTCGCCGGAAATCTCAAAACCGTGTTGTCTAAACTCTATGTTGGTTTAAACGATCCTGATTACAACTATACGATTCGATCGATTCCCACTGACGAATACAAGACGGGATATTTTCACTGGTATCTGGCGATCGTTCCCCGCGTCTCCCTCACCGCCGGATTTGAAATGGGAAGTGGGATGTTTATCAATACTGCCTTACCGGAAGAAAGTGCTGAATTTTTGCGATCGATCGAAACGACAAAAATTGAGAATTGAGAATTGATATCGGAAGGAATAGTGAACTACCCGACTCCCTATAAGATCTCCCTATAAGATCCCCGGCATCTTGGAGATGCCGGGGATCTCCGGCAGCCATTTACCGATTTGAGATTTTCGGGCTAACCCTTTAATACGGCAATATCTTTTCTAACAAGGGTTTCAGGACTTTTCTGCACCACTAAGCCCCATCATCCCATCACCCCGATCGCACCATCACCCCGATCGCACCATCATCTCGATCGCACCATCATCTCGATCGCACCATCATCTCGATCGCACCATCACCTCGATCGCACCATCATCCCATCACCTCAACTCTGACTCAACGAGGGCAGCCAACTGACGATCGCCGGAAAACGGACAATGGCAATTAACACCAGAATCTGCAACAACACGAAGGGAACCGCCCCGCGATAAATGTCCTGCGTTGTCACCTCTGGCGGGGCGATACCCCGTAAATAAAACAAGGCAAATCCAAACGGTGGCGTCAAAAACGAGGTTTGTAAGTTCGCCCCCAAAATCACGCCGTACCACACCATATCCATACCAAACTGCTGGGCGACCGGGGCAAACAGCGGCACAATGATAAAGGCAATTTGAAAAAAGTCGATAAAAAAGCCCAGGAAAAACACGATCGCCATACTGGCCGCTAAAAATCCCACCTCTGCGCCGGGAAGGTTGGTTAAAGCGTTGAGAATCACCTGTTCTCCCCGGAGTCCGCGAAAGACCAAACTAAACGCCGTCGAACCCAGCAAAATAAACACCACCATGCTGGTAATTCGCAAGGTGGCATCGCTGACTCGTTGCAAGGAATCCCAGCTTAACTGGTGGTTGGCTGCCGCCAGTGCGATCGCCCCGACGCTGCCCACCGCCCCGGCTTCCGTCGGCGTGGCGAAGCCGAAAAAGATGCTGCCGAGAACTAAGACAATCAGCAACAGCGGCGGAATCATGGCGTTCAACACCCGCAGTCCCAAATCGCGACCGCCCATGTTCCGGACTTCTGGCGGTAAAGCGGGGGCTGCGTCCGGTCGAAGGGTTGCGATCGCCAGAACGTGAACGGCAAACACCCCAGTCATCAACAATCCCGGTAACATCGACCCCACGAACAAATCACCGACGGAAATGCCCAATTGGTCGCCGAGGACGACTAACACCACGCTGGGGGGAATAATCTGTCCGAGAGTTCCCGAAGCGGCGATAACTCCCGTCGCCAGTTCTTTGTTGTAGCCGTAACGCAACATAATCGGCAGGGAAATCAATCCCATTGCAACCACCGTTGCCGCCACGACGCCAGTGGTGGCTGCCAACAAAGCCCCCACGAGAACCACCGCCAAGGCTAACCCGCCGCGAATGCGTCCGAAGAGAATCCCGATAGTTTCGAGGAGACGTTCGGCGATCCCCGATTTCTCCAGCATCGCCCCCATGAAAATAAAGTAGGGAATCGCCAACAGGGTGTAGTTGGACATGGTGTTGAACACCTGTAGCGGAAAACTGCCCCACAGTCCGAAGCTGAAGGTTCCGGTGGCGACGCCGATGAGACTAAAGAGGATGGCGACGCCGCCGAGGGTGAAGGCGACGGGATACCCTAGCAGCAAGAGGGCTAAGGCCCCGAAAAACATGGAAATTCCCAACCATTCAGCCATTGCGCCCGTCCCCTTGAGAATTTACGCTTTCAGCATTTTCCTCGTTGGAACTGGTGTCTTCGCCCCTTACGCCCATCCAGACCGCCCATTTTTTGATGGCTTCGGAAATGCCTTGTAGAATGAGAAGAACGAAACTGACGAAAACAAAGGTTTTGATGGGATAGCGGGGAAGACCGCCGGGATCGGGAGAGGTTTCTTGAATTTGCCAGGAACTGAGGATCGGCGATCGCACGAACCAGAGGGCGATCGCACAGAAGGGAACGAGAAACAATAGAGTCCCGATGAAGTCAGCTAACGCTTTACGGCGGGGCGACCAGTTGCTATACAGCACGTCCATTCGCACGTGTTCGTTATGCTTGAGAGTGTAGGCTGCCCCTAATAGGAACACTAAACTGAAGAGATACCATTGAGTTTCGATAAAGGCGTTGGAGCTGAGTTTGATGCCGATGGCTTGGCCCGCATACCGTCCGATGACGTTCCAAGTGCCGACTGCGACCATTAAAAGGACGAGCCAGCCTGTTAGACGACCGATCGATTCGTTGGCGCGATCGACGAGCCGCGACAGACGTAACAGGGTTTGCAACGGTTTCTCTCCTGGCGATCGATAGGGTCTACAAAGCGATTTTGTATTTTACCGTCGATGGGGAAAGAATTGACCGTTTGAGAATTGCGATTTAGGCTTGACGGGACGTTACGGGAAATCTCGCTGTTTATTTTTTGAGTCTGTAGAGATGAGAGAAGGGTCGTCTCTTGGCTCGGCTCGAGGCACGACGAAACCCGAGAAGGAATATCTGTAAGGGTCAAATTGCACGCAGGAGGAAGCTGGCGGCGTTGACGGAAAGGTGGAAAGCGGAAAGAGGTGCGATCGCTTCAGGTTCAATCGGAGATTTTATATTGATTTTTGTTAATTTTTTTGATCTCAAACTTTGGGAGTTTTTTGTATATCATATAAATTGAAGTTTGTCAATCGAATGGGGGTTGAGGATCTGAGTTTATGTTAGACCGTCAATTACGAATTCTCACCAATCGCCTGTCGAGATCTCTGGCGGGAGATGCGTTAATTCAAAGCAAAACTAAGCAATTGCGCGATCGCCTGAACGTCGATCGCATCGTTTTGTATTATTTTTATCGGAAATGGGAAGGACAAGTGACGTTTGAATCTTTATCTTCTCCCGAGTTTTCGATTTTAGGTTCGACGGGCGCTGACGAATGTTTCAACAACGAATACGCAGAGCTATACCTAGAAGGTCGGTTGAAGGCGATCGACGACATCGAACGCGCCGAAATTCACCCCTGTCATCGCGAATTTCTAGAAAGCCTGGGGGTTAAAGCCAGTCTCGTCGCGCCAATCCTCAAAAATAGCGAGTTATGGGGCTTGTTAATCGCTCATCATTGCCAGTCTCCGCGAACTTGGTCGGACGAAGATAAAGCTGAGATGAAAGCGGTGGCTGCTGAGTTAGAAACGGTCGCCGTAATTCGCAACGTTTGAGTTTTTTGGCTTCACCGTTTATACGGCGATCGCACAAAATTTAAACATCAAAAAGTCGGCTTCAATTTCGCCAAGTTCCACCACAATCAAGGAATCAAAGACGCAAGATAGTCCCGATTTAGCAATATTAAATAATTCGTGGAAATCTCCTATTTCTGTGAATTGCTGTATGAAATTCCCGGCAATAAGATGCCGGGAATCTTGAGAGATCGTCTGACCAACGGAACCCACTTTCAAAAAGTTATTTACCACCCCGAATCGAGCCTTGCTATAGAAACGCCAATCTAAGACACTGTAACTTCTTCTTTCGTGTCCGGTTCTAGCTTTTCGATAGCTTCCAATAATTCCCGTTCAAATACCACTTGAGCGCGATTCGTGCGTCCGCCGACATAGAGCTTCCCGTCTTGTTGTAACGCCCAAACTTGCGAGTGAGAAGCGTAACTCATCAAGGCACTTACCATCAACAAGCCAAAGCCTAAATAGACTAACGGAATGCCCGGATCGGATTTAATTTGTAATCCCGTCGCACCCACAATATCGATGAGTTTCAAGGTGACGCCGTTCACTTCCGTTTCGCCGCCGACACGCACCGAAGACACTAGCTGTCCCTCCGTATCGTACACTAACGCCGTTCCCTGTAAATCCCGCGCCAATAGCGAAACCCCTTCGCTTAAATCCGGTTTCGTGGGAATCCAAGTCCCCCAAATTCGCCCGTTTCCACCGGTGTCTAACTTCGCCATCGGAAGTTGGAAAATCGGGCTGTTGTTGAGGCGAATTTTGACGTTGGAGATACTCCAATCTGTTTGGTAGAAGACGACACCGTTATAGCGAAGGGGTTCGTTGACGAAAATGGTTTTGCGATCGATCTCCTCTCCGTTTTCATCGACAACGGATAAATCCGAATAAAACTGATTGATCGTACCGTCTGGAGTATAGTCGATCCAAAAGCGATTCACTTGCAATTCCCAACCGCGAAAGCGATCGAGCGACGCCCAACCGCCAAAATCAATAAAGTTTTTGACCGGCGTTGTCGTCCCGCTGGGAATCATTTCTTGTGCCATGACTCCGGTCATGGTTCCCCAAATCGCACCGCCGAGAATTAACAACATACTGGCGTGAACGACAATGGGTCCGATACGGCCGATAATCCCTTTGCGAGCGTACAGAGAATCGCCCTCTTTAAAAACTTTATAGTTTTGTTTTTGAAGTAGACTTTCTAACTGCGAAATCTCTCCGCTTTCGAGTTCCGTACTCAAGGCTAATTTTTGGAACTGACGGGGTTTCTTGTAAAACTTCCACTGTCGTGCTGCTTTCAACGCGGGAAGTTGGCGGGTAAAGGTACAAGCTGTCAAGCTGCTGCCAAACAGAATTAACAGGGCGAGAAACCACCAGGTTTTATAGACGCGATCGAGTCCCAACCCCAGTAACACTTTCCAACTGAGGAACCCGAACAAGGCCGGGTCTTCGGGATAGTTCGCGCGGTAAAAATCGAGGGTTTCACCCTGTTCGATAACTGTTCCGATGGTGCTGGCGATCGCAATGACGAGAAGCAACACGATCGCCAATCGCAAATCCGCTAAAAGCGGCAACAGTTCCCGACGAAACCACGCGGTTAAGGAAAATTCAGACGTTCGAGCAGAATCGGACATTTTTAACAATTGATAATTGAAAATTGAGAATTGAGACCAAAATCCTAGAGGGCGTGACGGGTAAAACGAGCTTGAAATTGTCAGAAGACCGAGCGATCGTCACCCCCCGAGGCTAAACCGTGGGAAAGAAGCGAAATAGCAACGTAAAGACGCCGAAGCCGACGAGTAACGCGCCGCTGGTGGGGGTAATCCAACCCGACCAACGGCGGACATACAGGAGTTTTTCGACAGTCGCAGCGAACGTTCCCGCGAGGATGAGGGGGGCGACGTAGCCGGAGGTATACGATAGCAGTAAAACGCTTCCGAGAAGCGGGTTCCCCGTAGTGGAGACCCAGGCTAACAACGTGGCGAGGACGGGGGTACTACAGGGAGAAGCCACTAAACCAAAGGTGAGTCCCAACAGATACGATCGCACCCCTCGAGGAAGGTCGTCAGAAATCCAACCCATCCCGTCGAAGGAGGGAAGTTGGAGGGGTAAGGCTTCGAGAAGGTTCAACCCCATAAGAATAGCAATAACGGCCACGACGACGGGAAGTCCCGTTCCGACTTGACCGTACACGCGACCGAAGGACGCCGCAACCAAACCCAAAGCGGCGAGGGTGGTCGCCAGTCCTAGGGAAAACCACACCGACTGTAACGCGGCGCGACCTTGATTCTGAGATTCGTAGCCGCCAATGTATCCCAGGGTGATGGGAAGCATCGACAGCATACAAGGGGTGAGACTGGTGACGAGTCCGGCGGCGAAAATCGCCAACACGCTAACCCAGGTTAGATGTGCGAGTTGGTCGCTGACCCAGCTATCGGCGAACTGTTGCAGGTGGTAGAGCGTTGTTTGTAGGAATTCGATCGAGCCAGTGGCGTCCATGAACGATGCTTAACAATCAAGTGCGGCTTTGACAATTGTAACGGTGTTAACTGCACTGACTCGAGGGAGATGGGGAGAGGGGGAGCCGGGGAGAGGGGGAGCAATTATCAGCCATCTTCCCCGATCGTCCCATCACCTCATCATCCCATCACCTCATCATCCCTGTCTCCAATCCCTCAACAAGTTAAGATGTATTAAAGACAGTGCGGTTCGGACAACCGCAGCACGTACATCGAGCAAGGGAAGCGCCAATGAACCTACCGATTCAAGCCGTTCAATCTCCCTATTACGGCTCGCCCCCCAACCGTACCCCGCCCCCCGATTTACCCTCTCTGCTGTTAAAAGAGCGGATCGTGTATTTAGGGATGCCTCTGGTTCCCGCCGTGACGGAATTGATTATCGCGCAATTGTTGTATTTGCAATACGACGATCCCGATAAACCCATCAAGATCTACATCAATTCCACGGGAACCTCGAACTACGGTGGAGAGCCGATCGGCTTTGAAACCGAAGCGTTTGCGATTTGCGACACCATCCGCTACATTAAACCTCCCGTTCATACCATTTGTTTGGGGACGGCGATGGGAATGGCGGCGATGTTGCTCTCGGCCGGTACGAAAGGCTGTCGGGCCAGTTTGCCCCACGCCTCGATCGTCCTTCATCAGCCGAAAAGCTTCGCGCGAGGTCAGGCCACCGACATTCAAATCCGAGCCAAAGAAGTGATTGCCAACAAAGATACGATGTTGGAGATTTTGTCGAACAACACGGGGCAATCGAAAGAGAAAATTGCTAAAGATATGGATCGGATGCTCTACATGACGCCGGAATCGGCTCAGGAATACGGCATTATCGATAAAATCCTCGCCAGCGAAAAAGGCGACAAACACTCGAAGACACTGGCAGGCGTCAATTAGGCGATCGCTTGTTGCCGTCCGTTATTTGTCAAACATTCGTTGAAACTGCACTCGTTGTAAGGGAGTACTCACAGCTATGCCGATCGGCGTACCCAAAGTTCCGTATCAGATGCCTGGGGATACCTATACCCAGTGGATCGACATTTACAACCGTCTGTATCGGGAACGCATTATTTTCATCGGTCGCGATATCGATGACGAACTGGCCAACCAGGTCATCGCCGTGATGCTGTATCTGGCTTCGGAAGATCCCGATAAAGACATCATGCTTTACATCAACTCTCCCGGTGGGTTGGTGAGTGCGGGTATGGCCATTTACGACACCATGCAGCACATTAAATCTGATGTGGTCACCATCTGCGTCGGCTTGGCGGCTTCGATGGGGTCGTTTCTCTTGGCGGCGGGAACGCCGGGTAAACGTCTGGCACTGCCCCACTCGCGGATTATGATTCACCAACCTTCTGGGGGAACGCGGGGTCAAGCCAGCGACATTCAAATTGAAGCGAAGGAAATTTTACGGATTCGCCAGCAGTTAAACGAAATTTACGCGACGAATACCGGACAGCCCATCGAGAAGATCGAAAAGGATATGGATCGCGACTTCTTTATGTCGGCCGCAGAGTCTAAAGAGTACGGATTGATCGATCGCGTCCTTGAAGGCAACCCGGTTTAGATCCCGATTTTGAGGTTCCCTCGGTGGCAACTGGGGGAATCTTTTTCGGGTGCATCTCGTGTGTTGCGGACAGATTCGATCGACCGGGTATCTTAGAAACGGTGAGTTTCGGATGTCCGGTGTTTGGTAGCTCTCTGCGTTTTAGCATTTTCGGGCATTTGACAGCCGTGAGATGCACCTATTCTTTTGTCTTTCTCTCGGAGAAATGGAGCCGATCGACGACTATCGCGTTTTAGGATTGACCGCCAACGCCACGTTAGAGGATGTGAAAGCCTCTTATCGGCGTTTGGCTCGCCGTTATCACCCCGACCTCAACCCAGGACTGTCTCCCGAGAAGTTTCTCGAACTGCACGCCGCCTATCAACGGCTGTTAGAGACGGTTCGATCGCACCGTCAGGCGAGGGTGGCCTCGCCAACTCCACCGCGATCGCAACCTTCTTCCTCACCCCAGACAGCTCGATCGCAACCGCCGCCATCGCCACCGCCACGATCGCCGTTCCGCCATAACCCCCATCTCTCGGAGTTAGAACGGCAGCTTAAAACGAACTCCTACTACCGCTTACAAGAACTGTTCCGCCAGCGCAAGTTTCCCCACGCCATCGCCCTGGTGGAAGGATTGGCGCAACGCCTAGCTTCCGATCTCGAAGTTCGTCAGTGGCAAGCGGTCACGTATCAGAAGTTCGGCCGCTATTGCATCGCGCGGCGGGAATTCCAAAAAGCCCGCATTTATTTAAAAAAATCTTTGCGAACCGACCCCCACAACCGCGCCTTGTGGCTGGAGGTGGAACGGGATTTCCGCCGCTTAGAAACGATGATGGGCGATCGCGTGAGACCGCGTTAGCGATCGGATTCTATCAGTTCCGGAAGCGGCGAGGGATTGTCCCGAAAGGCTTCTCGGGGTAGCATCGGCGGCACTTCCGTTGAGGTTTCTTCAGGTTCCTCCTCCTCAGATACGACGCCTTCAGAGTTCTCGGGTTGGCGCAGGGCTTCGGTTTCGCTCGGTTGTTCGCCGAATTCGACGGTAATATCGGGGTCTTCGGGTTCGTCGAGGGTCAGCGTCGGTTCGACGGGTTCCTCGGGAACCGTCGTTGCCGTAGCTGGTTGAGAGGGGGTTTCGAGTTGGGTTAACTCCGCTAAGGTTAGGTCGTGAGTCAGGTAAATATGACCCAAGGCTCGACCTTCATAGGTGCGCCGCGTCAACCGCCAACCGGGATCGAGGTAAATCCGAGTGAAACCTGCGGTTAAGCCGCGAGTGCGACCGATTTCGATTTGCGGTAAGTTGCGATTGAGTCCGAAGGGTATTCCCACTAACACGAGTTCGCTACCCCGTTGGATTACCCGCAAGCTGTACTGCATTCCCAAATCGCGATCGCCCATGCGAATGGAGTAGCCGTTACTGTCGGTGGCACGTCCGCAAATTCCCGAAAAGTCGAAGTCCAGCAGTAACGGTTCGACGGTGGTGGGATTGATACCCCGTTCGGTCCAACAGGCTCGCGTATCGGAGATTTGCTCGACGAGAAGTAGTTGGTAGCCGTTGGTTTGACCGATCGGCGCGGCAATGGCGATAAAATCCGAGTTATCGACTTCGGTAGACTCGAAGCCGGTCGCCAGTGCGGAACCTGTGGTTCCGACGGTGGAAAAGACGATCGCCGCCAATGCGGTCAGTTGTCGGGCCAATTTCATGGATTTCCCCCAGCTTTCGCTTGAATGGACGGTTTGAATGGCTTGTAAGCGGTTTCAGGTTTTAAAAATTTGAGACGTTGTGGAACCTTGTCACCCGGTTCGACGTCTAGTTAAAGTTAACTCGTTACACTCAACGAGTCTTTGTTAACCATACATCGTTATTTGTCGATCGAAAACCGCGTTTTTTCGGTTAAACGGTTACCATCGATTGGCGGGCGTCTTCGAGGTGTTTCCGCAGGGTTTCCGGGGGGAGCGGTCCGTGCAAATGATGCCAGGGTAAAATTCGATCGCTCTCGTAATTTTCGCGAACGTAATAGTCTAAATTCGGGATTTTTCCGCGTAATTGTTTGAACGCCCGTTTGTAGCTGCCAATGGAATCGCCGTAACCTCGAACGAGTTCTAAAACCTGCGAAATGCGTCGGTCTCCTCGAGAAATCAAGGCTTGAATCGTCGACCAGTTATAACTTTCGGGACGGAAATCGATGCCCCGTGATCGCAGTTCTTTTTGTAAGGTTTTTAGGCGTTTTTTGGCCTCGGGACGGACGCCAAACCCTTGAAACGGCGTGTGCGCTTTGGGGACGAAGGTACTGCACCCAAGGGTCAACCGCAGTCCCGGCGCGGCTTTTTTGACTTGTAACATCATCTCGACGGTTTGGGCGAGGTCTTCCTCGGTTTCGCCGGGAAGTCCCACCATTCCGTAAAGTTTGAGGGCTTTGAGTCCTCCGGCTTTGGCGTTGACGGCCGCTTGCACGATTTCGTCGTTTTCCAGTTTTTTATTGATAATTTTACGAAGGCGTTCTGACCCGCTTTCTACGGCGATGGTGATGGATTTGGTGTCCCGTTTGCTGAGGATTTGCGCCAGTTTGGGGGTGACTGTGTTCGTCCGCACTGAGGCGATGCTGAGGCGGACGTTATCGTATTCGTCGCTGTCGAGTCGATCGAGTAACGCTTCAAATTCGGGATGTTGGGTAATGGAGGCTCCTAAGAGTCCCAATCGATCGCTCACTTGCAAGCCACGATCGATGGCTGGAATTAAAGACCCCTCGAGACTGGCGGTTCGGAACGGCAACGTCAGGTAACTGGCCAGACAAAAACGACACATTTCCGGACAGCTTCGCACCACTTCCACCATATAGATGTTCGGCCAGGCGGCCAGTTCGGTGACGACGGGAGAGGCTGAGAGGGTATTTCCGCGATAGGTTTGTTTGCTGACGTAGGGGGGAACCTGGGCCTCGACGGGGACGATTTCGGCGATCGCACCGTCGGGGGCAGTGTAACGCACTTCGTAGAGACTGGGAACGTACACCCCCGGAACCTGCGCCAGTCGTCGCAATTGTTCCTCTCGTGAGGCGTGGCGTACTTCTTGATAAGCGTCGAAAAACGCGGGAATCAGGTCTTCTCCGTCTCCGAGAAGGACGATATCGAAGAAATCGGCGAAGGGTTCGGGATTGGCCGTGAGGACGGGGCCGCCACCGAAAATTAACGGGTCGCTGTCCCGGCGTTGGTGCGATCGAACCGGAATATCGAGGGATTCGAGGAGGCTCAAAATGTTGGCGTAATCCAACTCCCAAGACAGGGAAAATCCCAAAATCTCCGTATCGCTGGGAAGGGATTCGCTCAAATCTGTAAACAGACGGCGCACGGCGATATCGGAACGCATCGCTAAGGTAGCCCAAACCAGTTGGTAGCCGAGGCTAGTGATGCCGACGCTGTAGGTGTTGGGAAAGGCGAAAACGACCGGAATCGCGTCGGATTCGGGAGTGGCGGGATCGAAGAGGAGACGTTCGGCGGAAAAAGGAGTCACGATGGCGATCGAAGGACAGACCCGGTTCAAAACAACGGCGTATCTATCTTAACGATATATCCCCAACCCTTGACGGCCGGTTGAAAATTCGTCGGCTCCTGACATCGACGAAGCTTCGGCAACACGCTAAAATAACGGTGAGCTATAGGCCAGTCTCTTTTGAACTTGAATGAAATTCTTTCCTGGTTTGATGTTCGACATCAACGTTCGTTGTTTACCCTCCCTCTATACGTTTTCCAGCGTTATGACCTCGGTTGAAACAACCTATCTCGATCGCGCGGGCGATCGCTAAACCCCTCGCACCGAGAGATAAACGAAACTGCCCCTTCAAGCTGCGTTCGTTTGTCCAGAAAAACACCAAATTGGGTCAAATGCTGTAGGAGAAACGAAATATGCTGCACCGAAAGTTGTATCAACTCTGCTGTGACGGTCGGGAAGTTTGCATCTTTTTAAGAGACCAGCAACGTTGGATCGATCGCGCTCAGATTCTAGACATCGAAGGCGATTTAGTCACCCTGCGTTACGAATCTGACGAAGAAGACGAAATCTGTGCTTGGGAGGAAATGGTTCGCCTCGAAAGCATCGGGGCGGTGAGCCAAAAGTTAGCCAGCATCCCGAAAGGTAACGTCGAACCCCTCGTCTGCGAGGATTGTCCGGAAGAGGAAAAAATTCGGAAAATTCATCCGGACTCCGATCGCGACTAACCCCCTCGAAAGGCGTTCGATCGTCCTCGACTCTCAACCCGACGTCCCCACGGCGTCGGGTTTTCGCTATTTTCAACTTTATCCCTCGCAGAACGGGTCAGCAGAATCAGTTCTGATATGATAAGGTGAGTTCAATGTCGCCCCTCCTAGTTACCTATGGCTCGCTACACTGCTCTCTTTGTTGTAGCTGCTCCCGTGCAGCACGTTCGGCAAGCCCTTCCCGACTTGCTGAAGTCGTGCCACTTCGAGCCGATTTACCAAACGGAAGATTACGTCATGGGTCGCGAGACCCCCGGACGAGTCTCCTATGCCAAGTTGGTAACTGTTGAAGTTTTAATCGACGTTCCCATCGACAACGATCGCGAGGTTCGCCTGAATTTCGTGGTCAAGAACGAAGAACTCCCGCTTCAGGTCAACAACCACTGTCAGGAAATGTTCGAGTTGGTGAAAGCTTCCGTCGTCGATAGCGAACAGTGGCAACTCCTCGAAACTGTCGCGGGTTGACGATAACAGAACCCCGGTATCTTAGAGATGCCGGGGATATAGCTGTCACCCCCAGCTTGAATTCCCAATCCTCTGTGTTCTCTGTGTCTCTGGGGTGAATAACTGGTGAAAAACTTCCGTTTACGGCAGATATTCCAAATCCAAGGTTTCCTGCATAGAAAACGGCGAGTTTTCGGGAAATATAGCTTTTGATAACCCCGTTTCAGCGGCCGCTAAAGCGATCGCATCTCGATAGGATTCCTCAAAGATTTCTTCAGTGTAACGCTTCAAACTCGGACTTTCCCGAAACAGACGATGCAAGCGTTGCCGATGTTCGACGAGGGTAGAACGCCAACTGTTCGAGGTCCGTTCGGGTTGGTAACGATATTTGAGAAGATGGGAGAGTACTATTTTTAAATTACTATAAACCGCACGTTTTTCGCGTCTTCCCATCTCTGCGATTTCTTCAATTAAATTGTCGAGGTCGAGTTCGTGTAGGTCTCCAGTTTTAAGCAAACTCACAGTTTCTTTTAACCAGCGATAGTAATCGCGATCGTAAAGCGAAACTAACGCCTGTTTCGAGAGAGGAAGGTTAGAGGTCATCCTTGATTTTTCTCTACAAAATTTGCAATGATATCGACCGATCCTTGTTTTGGTATTGTGCCGGAAACCCCGTAGAATCCTTGCCTGCAAGGACTCTACGAGGGCTATTTTAAAAGTTCGCGAAAGACTACTTCAACCCGTCGGCTAACTGCTGTTTCGCCGCCTCTAACGCTTCCGGTAACTTGCTGGCATCTCGTCCCCCAGCTTGCGCCAAATTGGGACGACCGCCACCGCCACCGCCGCAGAGTTTGGCAATGCCACCGATGAATTTTCCGGCTTGCAATCCCTTCTGATTGACGCCTTTACTAAAGGCCGCCACCAGACTCACTTTCCCTTCACTGGGAATGGCAGCCAACACTACCGCCGCTTCGCCGAGTTTCTGTTGCAAGCGTTCGGCGGCGGTTTGCAAGGATTTCGCGTCGGCGGTTCCCAAATTCGCCACCAACACTTTAAACTCACCCACCGACTCCGCTTCCGATACCAAACTGTCGGATTTGGCCACTGCGAGTTCGGCTTTGGTAGCGTCGAGTTGTTTTTGGGTGGCTTTGAGTTCCTCTTGCAAACTGGTGATGCGATCGCTGACTTCTTCCGGTTTGACTTTAAAGCGATCGCACAAGTCTTTGACGACTCGATCGCGCAGGTTCAAATAGTCCAACACCGCTGGACCCGATACCGCCTCGATGCGGCGCACTCCCGAGGAAATCCCCGATTCCGAGATAATTTTGAACGCGCCGATTTCCGCCGTGTTGTTGACGTGGGTTCCGCCGCACAACTCCATCGACACCCCCGGAAAATCGATAACCCGGACGACATCGGCATATTTTTCCCCAAACATGGCCACGGCACCTTTGGCTTTGGCCTCTTCGAGTGGCATTTCCGCCACTTGCGCCGAGTGCGCTTCTGCAATCCAGGTATTCACCAAGTCTTCCACTTGTTGCACCTCGTCCGGCGTCAAGGCGCGGGGACAGTTGAAGTCGAAGCGCAGGCGATCGAACGCCACCAAAGACCCCGCTTGCGATACGCCGTCATCGACAATTTGCTTCAACGCCGCTTGCAACAAGTGAGTGGCGCTGTGGTTGGCTTGTGCGCGGCGGCGACAGGATCGATCGATTTTAGCGGCGATCGCTTCTCCAGTATTGAGGGTTCCTCGTTCCACGCGACCGAAGTGAACGAAAATGTCGTTTTCCTTCTTCACGTCGTCGATGCGAACCACCACGTTATCCCCAGAAAGATAGCCGCGATCGCCGATTTGTCCGCCGGATTCCGCATAGAACGGGGTTCGATCGAGAACTACTTGCACCTCACTTCCCGCCTCAGCCGACTCGACAATTTTTCCATCCACTAACAAGGCTTCAATTTTCGCCGTAGACTGCGCGTCGGTATATCCCAAAAACGCCGTAGCATGAATATGTTCGGCCAGTTTGTCCAAACTTCCCTGAACCGTCAAATCGATGGTTTCGTGCGCAGCGCGAGCGCGTTCTCGCTGTTTCTCCATTTCCGCCTCAAACGCCGCCACATCCACGCCGATGCCGTTTTCCTCGGCGATTTCCTGTGTCAGTTCTAAGGGGAAACCGTAAGTATCGTACAGCGTAAAGGCATCTTCCCCAGAAATCTGTTTCGGCTTGGCTTCGAGGATTTCTGCCAACAGTTTCTCTCCCCGTTCCAAGGTTTTGAGAAACTGCGTTTCTTCCCGTTCCAATTCCGCTTTAATAAAACTGTCGCGATCGCGAACGTTGGGATACACCGCTTCAGAAAGCTGCATCGCCGTTTCTGCAACTTGGTTGATAAACGCGCCGTCGATTCCCACCAAACGACCATGACGCACCACCCGACGAATTAGGCGACGCACCACGTATCCCCGTCCGATATTAGAGGCAGAAACCCCGTCGGCGATGAGGTGAACCACCGCGCGAACGTGGTCGCCGATGACTTTCAACGACACTTTGGTTTTATCGTCGGATTGGCTGTAGTCAATTCCGGAAATTTCCGCCGCCGTTTTAATAATCGGAAAAATCAGATCCGTTTCGTAGTTATTGGGGACGCTTTGCAACACCTGCGCCATCCGTTCCAATCCCATCCCCGTGTCGATATTTTTGTTTTGCAGGGGGGTAAGATTGCCGTCGCTGTCGCGGTTGTACTGCATGAAGACAAGGTTGAACAGCTCGATGAAGCGGCTGTCGTCCTCGAGATCGATATCAGTATCGCCTTTTTCCGGGTGGAAATCGTAGTAAATTTCCGAACAGGGGCCGCAGGGGCCGGTGGGGCCGGATTTCCAGAAGTTATCGTCTTCTCCCATCCGTTGAATGCGGTGTTTGGCGATGCCGATGTCTTGATGCCAAATCTCGAAGGCTTCGTCGTCGTCTTCGTAAACGCTGACAATGAGGCGTTCGGGGGGTAAGCCGTACACTTGCGTCACCAGTTCCCAACCCCAGGCGATAGCTTCTTTTTTAAAGTAGTCGCCGAAGCTGAAGTTCCCCAGCATCTCGAAGAAGGTATGGTGTCTCGCGGTGCGTCCGACGTTTTCGATGTCGTTGGTACGGATACACTTTTGCGAGGTGGTGGCGCGAGGATAGTCGCGTTCCTTCTGTCCCAGGAAGATGGGTTTGAAGGGCAACATTCCGGCGATGGTGAGTAATACCGTCGGATCTTCGGGAACGAGGGAGGCACTCGGAAGCCGTTGGTGTCCGCGTTTTTCAAAGAATTGTAGGAATTGTTCGCGGATTTCGCGACCGCTCATGTACTGGGGTTGGAAAGACATCGTGGGTTTGACTTCGGTGGACTGCGGTGAAGGGCATTTTACCCCGTTCTATTGATATATTGTAGGGTTACAGACGAGAAAGGGGCGAGACAGAAATGCTTCTCGAGATCCCTGCTCTGTCAAGACGAGCTAACAGAACGGCATTTTTTCTCAATGACTGATTTTTTTGAAGCGTCGCAGTGGCGGGAGCGAATTCGCCAACGGAAGACCTCGATCGAGCTTCCGGCAGGTTTCCCCGAAGATGATGATTTAAGAGAAACCTATTGTTTGGCTCGTGCGCTTGATGAGGATTTGGTTCGATATTTTCAGCAGGTCGATTTGTCGATCGATTCTCGTCAAATCCAACGGGGTATCCGAGACATCTGCGATAGCTTTGAATCAGAAGTTTTGCAAGGACTCCAACAAGAAAAGGCTGAGTTCAGACAAAACTTAAAACTTACTCAAAGTAAATTCAAGAATATTTTTGAATTTGCGGGACTTGAAAATCTTTATTTATCCAATAATTACACTCGGTTTATTTCTGAGAATTTAGGACATAAGATTGAGGATATTGCAGCATTGAGTCCTTACGTCTTTATTCCAGAATCTCGCCTTGGGATTACTTTAAAAGGAATTGACTGTATTATTTTTGGGGAGGGTCAGTTATACTATACCCAAATTAAAACCAAGAAAGATACCTTGACTGGCAGTCAAGTATCTCGAAGCATTAATGAATTAAAAATCCATCCATACTCGATGTTTGTTGCTGCTTTGGATATGGGATCTAGCTTAAGCCTGAGTCGTAAAAAAGCGGATAAAAATGGAATCAAAGTTCTAATTGGAGAAGAGTTTTGGTCGGAAATTGGTATTTGCTACTCGGAGGTTCTCAATGAATTTTCGAGTTCTTTAAAATATATTGAGGAGCGGCTTTATTTGAAATAAATATGCTAAGCTAAAAGAAGCAAAATTCGTACAATAATATTTCAGGATGAAATCTGTCAGTTTGCCAGAAGCTGCTAGAATTTTAGGTGTCACCCCCCAGGATGTTTTTACCTGGGAGAAAAAGCAACTCATTAAAAGTTATATCGATCGAAATCAAAATCGCATTTTTAACCTTGAGGAACTCGAGGAATTCGATCGAATGCGGCGGGGCGATCGCACCGAAAATCGTTATCGAATTTTGCAAGCAGAAAATCAGACGAATTTTACCGCGATCGAACTCTTTGCCGGGGCGGGGGGACTGGCGTTAGGCTTTGAAAACGCCGGAATTCAGCATAAACTCTTGGTGGAGTGCGATCGCACTTGCGTCGAAACCCTTAACAATAACCGCCCCAATTGGCAAGTTATCGGCGATGACGTCGCCAAAATCGACTTTTTAGAAGTCCGCGATCGCGTCGATATCGTCTCCGGTGGATTTCCCTGTCAAGCCTTCAGTCACGCCGGATTTCGTCGCGGCTTAGAAGATGCCCGAGGTACCCTATTTTTCGAGTTTGCTCGTTGCGTCTCTCAAGTACAACCTAAAATTGCGATCGCCGAAAACGTCAAAGGCTTACTCACCCATCAAAAAGGCGAAACTCTGCAAATCATGCTCGAGATTTTAGCCAATCTCGGCTATCAAGCCGAGTATCGCGTCGTTCGCGCCCAATTTTTAGACGTTCCCCAAAAACGCGAACGACTCTTTATTATCGCCACGCGCAAAGATTTAAACCTACAGCCGATCTTCCCAGTCGAAAAAAGCTACTCGATTTCCCTACGAGAAGCCTTAGAAAACTGTCCCACGTCCCCCGGAATTCAATACAACGATCGCAAGCGTCAAGTGATGGAACTCGTTCCCCCCGGCGGAAATTGGCGAGATTTACCCGTCGAGGTACAAAAAGACTACATGAAAAACAGCTATTACCGAGGAGGCGGACGCACGGGATTCGCCAAACGCTTAGCTTGGGACGAACCCGCTTTAACCTTAACTTGTAGCCCCGCCCAAACCCAAACCGAACGCTGTCACCCAGAAGAAACTCGCCCCTTAACGGTTCGCGAATACGCCCGAATTCAAACCTTTCCCGATGGCTGGAAATTCGCCGGAAACCTATCGGCGCAATACAAACAAATCGGCAATGCCATCCCCGTCAATTTGGCCTATCATATCGGACAGAGTGTCGTGGCGACCTTGCGCCGGGAAACCCCAAAACCCCTGCAAATCCCAGAACCTCAAGAACGTCAGTTGAGTATTCCTGGGCTGGAAGTTTAACCAATCCAGTCACCCATCGTGACTCAGGCGATCGCGCGGCGATGGCGTCAGAGTTTTGTGAATCTTTTTTAAATATGGTCGAATCTCCCTTTTTTCTTGGAGTGTAATAGGCTATAATAACCTTAGCCATTCGCAAATCTCGCCTGCGATGACCTTTCAATATTCGATTCCAGAAACAGACAAAATCGGCTCGGCTATCTTGTCAGAAAATCGATCGAAGTACGGCGCGAAAAAAAGCCTAGAAGACGTATGGGAACCCGTCGAAACCGCCAGCCCAGAAGTCAAAAAAATTATTGAAGACGTTTTAAAAATCGAACGACGTCGCCTCTACACCCAAAAAAATTACGGCGTCACCCACGACGTTTTACAAGTCATCTACAACGTCATTCCCGAATGAAGCTGATTTCCATCAAGTTGAAAAACTTTCGTCAGTTTTATGGCGAAACTCCCGAAATTGCCATCGCGGGAGGTCAACTCAACACGACAGTTTTCCACGGAAACAACGGTTCGGGAAAAACCGCCTTAACCAATGGCTTCACCTGGGTTCTCTACAACCGTTTTAGCGCCGCTTTCGCTTCAGAAAACCAACTCGTTAACAAACGCGCTTTAGCCGAAGCCGAACTGAAAGAACCCGTCGAATGTCAGGTGGAAGTCTGCTTCGAACACGATCGCGTCCGCTATTTAGCAAAACGCTGGTGTCGCGCCTACAACACGAAAACTGGCGTTGAATACGGCGACAGTCAGTTTAGTTTGCAGTTCGCGCGGGAAGACGGACGTTGGATGTTTCCCCAAGAACACCCGGAAGACGTGGTGGCGCGAATTCTCCCCGAAAGTCTGCATCGCTACTTTTTCTTCGACGGAGAACGCATCGAACAACTGATGCGAAACGACAAACGTTCGGAAATCGCTCAAGCCACGAAAACCCTGCTGGGAATTAATGCGATCGATTTGGGAATTCGACATCTCAAAGAAGCGCGAAAATCCTTAGAAAATAACCTCAAGGGAATTGGAAACCCAGAAACCAAAAAGTTTTTGCGGGAAAAGCAGCGAAAAGAACAAGAATTAGAACACTTAGAACGCCGCGCTGAGGAAATTCAAGAAGAACTGGCGCGACAGGAGGAGTTGAAACATACCCTCAACGGACACTTGCTGGAGTTGAACGGCGCGGAACAGTTGCAAAAGACGCGAAACACTTTGGAGGCGCGACGCCGAGAATTGGTCGATCGCATCGCCACGGCGCGAGGAGATATCGCGCAGGTAGTTTCAACCAAAGGTTATACAGTGTTTTTGTCCGACGCGACGGAGAAATTCCGCCAGTGGGTGCGCCAGTTGCGGGAACGGGGAGAGTTTCCCCGAGGAATTCAACGGGAATTCGTCGAGGATTTATTGGAACGCCAACGCTGTATTTGCGGAAGCGATCTCAAACCGGGTTCGTCGTTATTTGAACGGGTGCGGGGGTGGACGCAGAAAGCGGGAAGCGCCGATGTGGAGGAGGCGGCGATTCGCACCAGTTCGCAAATTGAGGAAATCGACAAACAAGCGGATTCGGTGTGGGAACGGCTCGATCGATTACAGGAAGTGTTGCGCGACGGGTACGAGGAACTCGAACAGGTGAAAGCACAGTTGGAGGAGACGAAAACCCAGTTGCGGGACTTTCCCGATGAGGATATTCAGCAGTTACAGCAACGCCTCGATACCGTGGAGACTCGATCGCAGGAGTTAAACCGGGAAATCGGTGCGAACCAACAGCAACGTACCACCTTAAAACGCGAGATTACGAAGCTGGGGAAACAGGTGGACCAGCAGCAGATGAACGAACGCCGCCAACTGCTGGCTCAGCGGCGGATTGCAGCGACGGAGGAGGCGATCGAACGGACGATCGCCGTTAAAGAACGGTTTGAGGATAAGTTTCGACTGTCGTTAGAAGAGCGGGTTCAGGCGTTGTTCCGTGAGATTTCGTTTACGCCGTACCGTCCCAAGTTGAACGACAACTACGAGTTAATGTTAGTCGAAGAAACTTCGGGATGCGAGCAATTGGTGGCGGCGTCCACGGGAGAAAATCAGATACTCAGTTTGTCGTTTATCGGCGGAATTATCGACGGGGTTCGAGAGTGGAGTCAGCGCAATACGTTGATGGGCCCCGACAGCAGCACCTACCCCATCGTCATGGATTCGCCGTTTGGGAGCCTCGACGAAATCTATCGGCGTCAGGTAGCAAAGTCGATTCCTCGCTTGGCGAATCAGTTGGTGGTGTTGGTGACGAAGACGCAATGGCGCGGTGAGGTGGCGGAGGAAATGCGCGATCGCATCGGTTGCGAGTACGTTTTACTGTACAACTCTCCGAAACCCGATTGTGAGGAGGACGCGATCGAACTTCACGGAACGCGATATCCCCTCGTCCGCCGCAGTCCCAACGACTTCGAGTATACGGAAGTGATTCCGGTGAAAAAGTAGTTTTTTACAGTCGTTTTCCATTTCAAATATTTATAGTACAATAATATAAAAAATAAATTCACGTTAGCGATCGACCTTCCACTCAAATAGGTTTTCGTCAGATCGGCTCTCTCACGTAATTGATGAATACCCTCGACCCCCTGCAACTCGAACTTCCCATTCATCTGGTTTCGGCAAAAAGTAAGTTTTCCTTTGTGGATTTATTTGCCGGAATTGGAGGGTTTCGCATCGCCTTAGAACGCCTCGGCGGTCAATGCTTGGGATATTCAGAGATCGATCGAGACGCTGTAAAAATATACCAAACCAACTTTATCAACTATTTCAATCGCGACGAACCCAACTTAGGGGACATCGTTAAAATTACAGAATTACCTCGAAATCTCGACGTTCTCGTGGGAGGCGTCCCCTGTCAACCGTGGTCGGTGGCGGGAAAATTAAAAGGATTTGACGATCCTCGCGGCAAATTGTGGTTTGATGTTTTACGACTGACTCAAAACAGTCAACCGAAATCCTTTATTTTTGAAAACGTCCGAGGCTTAGCCAGTCCCAAAAACCAGAATAGCTTTGAATTTCTGTTGAGAAAATTTGAAAAAATCGGCTATTCTGTGAAATGGAAAATCCTAAATGCTTATGATTTTGGTTTGCCTCAAAATCGCGAACGCGTATTTATTGTCGGAATTCGTAACGACATCGAACACCATCAAGAATACAAATTTCCAAAGCCTCTTGGCCTCCAGCCGAAACTGTTAGACATTCTCGACGAATTTAAAAACAGCGAGATTCCCGAGAAAGCCAAACTCGATCCTGAAATTCTATTTCAGAGCGATCGCATTCCAGCTTCCCGAACGCGCTTTCAAAAAGACGACGAGTTAAACGACTTTTTCATTTTTTCCGATTTACGAAACGGTCACACCACCATTCACTCTTGGGATATTATCGACACCACGGAAAAAGAGAAATTAATTTGCTTGACGCTGCTTCGCAACCGACGGAAGAAAAAATACGGACACAAAGACGGAAATCCGTTGTCTTTTGAGAACTTAAAAGAATTAATTCCCGATTTAGAGAGAGAAGAATTAGATACCTTAGTTCAGAAAAAGATTTTCCGTCAAACCGAAAATCATAAATACGAGTTTGTTAACTCTAAAAATATGTCGGGAATCGATGGCGTCTATCGCATTGTGATGCCGAATTCTGATGTCGCGCCAACCTTAACGGCGACGGGAACTAAAAACTTTTACGCAACTCGTTTTATCCAAGCTGACAATCCCGAGAAGTACAAAGCCAAATTTTTAAATTTGGTGTATAAAAAAGGTCGATATAAATCTTTTACGGCGAAGCATTTTTGTCGATTGCAGGGATTTCCCGATGATTTTGTATTTCACCCGGACTCGAAAAAAGCTGGGAAACAGTTCGGAAATGCAGTTCCCGTTCCTATGGTCTTCCACGTAGCGAAAGACGTAATACGCCGGGTCTGGTAGAAATAGTGAAATTAAGCAGACGGCGAGGTGGCGAGTCTCACTGGTACAGAAAACTTTTCGAGATCGGGGATTGACAAAATACATATAATATGTGTTTAATCTTGGGACAGATCCCCGGCATCTCCGGCAGCCATTTACCGATTTGAGATTTTCGGTCTAACCCTTTAATACGGCAATATCTTTTCTAACAAGGGTTTCAGGACTTTTCGGCACTACTAAGGGTGGCGAGTTGGTCTGGTGGTGTCAGTCTCGGAACTCGACTCGTCATATCCGCTTTTTGAGATAGATTCTCAGAGATGGTGAAGGTCGATCGCCGCCATTTCAGTCCGATCGCCCCATCGCGAAAACGCGGTAAACTATTGCGTCGCAATGGTTATAGCGAATTTCCTGTTCAATTCTTGAGAAATCTTTTCAATAGTGTTGACATAGATTTGCAACAATTCTATACTAAGTTTCAGTGTTCTCCTCTAAACAGACAAGGTTCTCCTCTCTCTTGGGAGAGCGTGTGGGCGGGGTTTATCGATTAGGGCCGGTAAACTCCGCTTTTACCTGAAGAAAACTTGAATTTTCGCTCTATATTTTCCCGACGATTCCTCGAAAATACTTTGACGCTTCCTCCCTCTCTCAACCTATTTCAAAAGTTATAAATTCCCAACGTTCGATCGCCCCCTCAGACAAGTTCTATCCAGCTTCAGATGTCCGAAACCCGTCGCAACCCTTAAAGTGAAAGCCGGAGAGACCCGCAGGAGGCGCGATCGCATGGATATCAGCACCGTTTGGGAAAAACTCGTTTGGAACCGAGGCGGAAAAATAATTGACCTAGTTCTCGACGGCGTAGGGGGACTTCCCGACCCCGATCGCGGCGCCACGGAACTGCAAGTGGCCGAAACTCCCAACCTCGATCGATTCGCGGAAAATGCCAGTTGCGGACAACTCGAAATCGTCGGCCCCGGCATTACCCCCGGTAGCGGACCGGGACACCTGGCCTTGTTCGGATACGACCCCCTACAACAGGACATCGGACGAGGCGTCCTCTCGGCGTTAGGCAGCGATTTCGACTTGCAACCCAACGACATTGCAACGCGGGTTAACTTCGCGACAGTAGACGAGGAGGGCCGGGTGGTCGATCGTCGGGCTGGACGCATCGATACAGACACCAACCGACGCCTCTGCAAAAAGATTCGCGATCGCGTCCAACTCGAAGAGTTCGACGGAACATTTTTCTTCCAAACCGTCAGCGAACATCGCGCCGTCTTCGTCTTACGGGGTCAGGGTCTCGACGGCGAACTTACAGACACCGACCCCCAAACCACGGGAACCCCGCCGAACCCGCCACAACCGAGAAACGAAGCCTCTCGTAAAACCGCGAAAGTCGTCCAGTGGTTTCTAGAAAAAGTCGGGGAAGTTCTCGCCGAGGAACATCCAGCCAACGCCGTCTTACTACGGGGTTTCCAACGGTACGACCCCCTACCCTCCTTGCGCGATCGATTCGGGTTGCGGGGGTTGTGCGTGGCGGACTATCCCATGTATCGCGGCGTCAGTCGCCTGTTAGGAATGGATGTAGTCCCTCGACCGGGGGGAATGAAAGAACGTTTTGAGGCGTTGCGATCGAACTACGGCGACGATTACGATTTTTACTTCCTCCACGTCAAACATTCCGACAGTCGCGGCGAAGACGAAAACTTCGACGGTAAAGTGAAGGTTATCGAAGCGGTCGATGGCCTGTTACCCCACCTTACCGACCTCGGTGCCGATACCGTCGCCATTACCGCCGACCACTCCACCCCCGCTGTTCTCGGCGGTCACAGTTGGCACCCCGTTCCCCTGGCGATTCAGGCGAAATCGGCGCGAGTTGATGGCGTGTCTCGGTTCGACGAATACGCCTGCGCCCAGGGAATCTTAGGAACGCGCCCCGGTTTGCACTTGATGGGGTTAGTTCTGGCCCACGCGGGACGCCTTCAGAAATTCGGGGCTTGAGGTGTCTTAGGCGTCGTTGCGATGTCTGTCGATGAGATTCGAGAGTTCGTCGTACCCATCGACGCCGATAAAAGGGAGGATTTGCGATCGATTCCGTTCCAGTTGGCTTTGAAAGGCTTCGTCCCCCAACTGTCCTTGAATAATCGCCAGCAATCCCGCCGCCTGTCGCCATTCGCTGGCTTGGATGCGATCGAGTAAAAACGCGGCGACGGAGGCGGTCACGATCGCCCGTCCCGCATCCTGCAAGTTGTAATAGGCTTCGGCGAGGGTGGCGAAATTCAACCCCTGTAAATACAAATCTCCCGAGGCTTGGGCGGCTTCTAAGGCGGTTTGCAAATAGCCCACAGCACTCGAGGGCTGTTCTAACAAAACGTAAGCCAAGCCCAAACTGTAGGCGCACAGGGCTAAACTCTGACGATCGCCCAATTGTTCCGAAAGAGTCAACCCTTGCTGCAAATAAGCGATCGCTTGTTCCGAAGTCGCTTCGTCCAACCGTTCCAATTGCTGGGCTTGCAAAACGCGACTGTAACCCCAGTTGGCGAGGGCGTTGGCTTCTCCCCGGCGGTCGCCCGCTTGTCGTGCCACAATTAACGCCCGTTGAGCGCGATCGACCGCCGTTCCGTAGTCTTTCGCCGCTGCATCCAAACGACTGAGATGGTTGTAACTGGCGATTTCACAGGCGATATCTCCGGCATCTCCGGCAATTTCCAAAGCTTCCTCGTGGAATTCTCGGGCGCGATCGAGTTGTCCTAAGGCCCGTTCCGAATAGCCCAACAGCGTCAGAATTCGCGCTTTTTCCTGAGTTCCCTCAATGCGTTTCAACGGCAGTTCCAGGTACTCTAACGTATGTTCGAGATATTCCCCAGAGAAAGAAGCGAACACGCCGCCGTAGAGGGGGAACGTCTCTCGCTGGGCGAAGGTTCGCAGAATTTGCAACGCCATCTGAAAACAAGCGTCCGCCAAAACCGGGCGAGTGGAAAAGCCCTCCGACAGCTGACACCAAACAGAGGAAAAGACCAAAAAGGTACTCACCGAGAGCTGTTTGCCCATTTTGACATCGTAAGGCTGGCGATCGAACCAGGTGACTAACCCCCGCTGCAACCCCTGTAACACGATCGCCAGTTCCACAAACTGCTGTCCGCTTAAATCCGAATGTCGCGCCGCCAGTTCTCCGAGAGATTCCCCTCGGGCGAGGGTTTGGAACACTTCGCCCGGAAAATAGGCTTCCGTATTTCGCGCCCAGAGACTCCACGGACCCGGGCGTTCTTCCGTTCCGCCAAAGCCGATGTTGCGGCGAGTTTCGTACATCCAACTGACGAGATCCCCTTCCAAGCGGGCGAAGGTGGTCAATCCTTCCGTAAGTCCCGCCGCCAACTGGCGAAGTGGCGAGTCGTCTTCGGCTTCCCCGTGGAGGGATTTGGCGAGTTGGCGTAACTGTTCCCCCGTCCAAGGGGTATCTTGGTTGGGATCGATCGCCCCCAACAAGGCTTCTAAGCGATCTTCGGGTTCCGAGGCGAGGATCGATCGCACCGCTGAGGTAATCGCAGCAGTTTCCTGATTTTCTTTCTGCCAGCGTTGCCACTGCTTTTCAATCGTTTGCAACGCCCGCAGTATCCGACTGGCTTTCGTCGTCGTTCCCACCGACGCCTCGGTTTCCTCCATGCGTTCGGCGAGACATCGCTCGAAAATTTCCCCCGTTCCTGGGCGGATGTCTCGCAGCAGTCGTTGGTAAATCTGCTCTTGGGAGCGAATTTTCCCGGCGAGGGTGGTTTCGACTATTTTATCGATTACAGCCAAATAGCGATCTCGATCGGACATGGAACAACTGTGTTAAGTGAGGGGTTAAACTTGAGGCTTGAAACTTGAGGCTTGAAACTTGAGGCTTGAAACTTGAGGCTTGAAACTTGAGGCTT
>NZ_JBNGCO010000025.1:0-3134 GCF_049974805.1 Baaleninema sp. | reverse complement strand
GAAACTTGAGCGATCGCAACCTAACGCCGCCCCGTTCCATTGTTCCATCATTCTCCATCACCTCCCATTACGGAAGCAACAACTCCGCATCTCCCGCCTGGGGAAGTTGCGGAACGGTGGTTCCCCGTCGCGGCGGTGCGTTGGCGTCAGTCGGTTCTGATGCAGTGGGTGCAGAACTTTCCCGATTGGCTTGTTCTTGCAGCAACGTCAGATAGTTGGGATAGAAAATGCTGACGAGAACGTGAACCAAATCATCTCGTTGTTGGGGGGTCAAACTTTGAATGGCGGCTCGATCGCCCTCCATAGGATTGGTATCTAAGGTATCGTAACCGGGATAAACCGCCTCGTTCATCAGTTCGTTTTCCCCGAGGTAGTCCGCCAGAGTAAGTTTCCAATCGAGGCGATATTGATAGGGGCGTCCTTTGACGTAAAGGTGATAGCGAATCAACCGTCCGATTAGGGTGTTATCGGGATCGATTTCTCCGCTTTCAACGTTGGTATATTCATTTTCTCGGGGAAGTTCCGGCAACACCTCGTAAACTCGTTGCCACGCATTCCCAGTTCTCCGAGGTCGTTGGGCGAGTTGATCCCCAGAAGCAGTTGAATGGGTAGAGTTTGAATTGACCTCAGTTGCCGTGGCCCCGATGACGGTTACGGCCATCATGCAGAGAAACGCGACGAGGAAGTTTACCAGTTTTTTTTTCATAGCATAAAAACGATTTTTGTTTTTTGGTTTTGTCTTTAAATATATTATTTAAACTGAAAACATCACTAAAAACATATATAAATCTATTATTTGTGATTTTATTTTTATGTATTTTATAAGTCAATGAATTTGGCGGTTTGGCTTTTCCGGTGGGGGGGCGGTGCGTGACGCAGTAAATCCCATCACCCCATCACCCCATCATCCCATCATCTTCCTAATGGGTGTCGCCGATGATTTCCGGTTGCGTCAGTTCGTCGGACATTTCTACGATCGCCCGCACGATGGGTTTCATTCCCGGCTCTTCCAGATTGTCGAAATCTTCATAGCGACGGCGTTTCGCCCGGTTAGCCACTTGGACGGTGATGCGATAGCGATTGGATGCGGCGTCAACGAGTTCTTCCGCGCGACGCATTAAATGGGGCGTCTCTACAGTGTTGCGCTTTTGCATGGGTGCTGCTCTCTCTTGAATCTCAACATTATCAACATTTTAGTGTAACGTTTTGGCGGACGTTCGGTCGGAGGGCGAGGGAAGCCGTAGAGCGCGATCGTGTTAGCGTAAGGAGGTCGATCGACGGTCGCAACATGAAACCGTGGATGTTGAAGGTTAACGTGAAATCGAAAGAACTTCTAGCCGTCGTTGCGTTCAATGCGGCGCTGCTGTTGAGTGGCTGTAATCTGAGCAGTCCGCCAGCGGAACCGAGACAACCGGATGGCGACATCGCCACAGAAGCAACGCCATCCCCCGAGTCGGCGGAAATCCCGGTCGCCGAAGAGGTTCCGTTAGACGCGACGGAGGAACCTGAAGCCGCTCCCGAGGCGGAAAGTCAACCGGAGAACGGGGAATCGGAAAACGGGGAATCGGAAAACGGGGAAATTGGGGAAGCATCGGCTGAAACCGCTCCCGCAGCAACGCCAACATCGGAAGTCGCGCCGATTTTTGAGGGGGTGTTAGCGGAAATTCAACCCGTTACGGAGATTCCCGTTCTCCTTCCGAATGAGGTTCCCCTTCCGGAGGACTCGACGATTTACGCGGTTGCGGATGCGGAGGTCGATCGATACGAAATCGAGTTAGCCTTCAACCCCGACTGTCGCGGCGCCAGTGCCTGTTTTTACGGGATGTTCGCCGCCAAACGCACGGACGGCGACTATTACGGCGTCGGCGAAACTTTCGCGGAAACCGTCGAACTCGCCAACGGTGTGACGGGATATTTCAATCCCATGATGTGCGGGGCGTCTTGTGCGCCGCCTGTCATGGAATGGTCGATCGAGGGCGTGCGCTATCGAATCTCCCTCAAAGGACTCGGTGGAGACGATGCGGTAGCCCGCGAAAAAATGACCGAACTGGCGAATTCGGCCATTTTGTCGCGAGAGATGCGGGGATGAGGGGATGATGGTGTTTTGCGAGTCGCTTGTTTTGGGAATCGGCGTTCCCTGGAAATTACGCGCTTGGAAATTACGCGAATGCCAGAGTTGTGGGCATGGGAGGCTCGACGGTGGCTTGAGAGCGGGCGCGACAGAAATCGCCAAACCGCCGTTCGTGGATTGCCAATCGCTCTTCAATGTCGTCGAATAGATTGGCGGTAATGGGGTCGGTTAGTTTGGTGCTGAGATGATAGACATCGACAACCCCAGTTTGTAAGTCGCCCAAGGCGCGACGGGCGATGTCCATATCGCTATCGCTCGACTGCAACCAGCTTTGCAACGCGGCGAGGGCGTCTCCTCCGACAGACTGCCAGGTGACGGATTCGCCAAAGTCCGACAGACGAGCTTCGAGTAGGTCGATATGGCGCTGTTTCGTGGCAACGACTTGGGCGAGAATGGCGTTTAACTCCGTATCTTCGGCTCGTTTGCCGTATTCTTCAAAGGCTTTGAGGGTATAGTTTTCGCCGCTGATGGCGGTGTTGAGGGCGTAGAGGATTTCCTCCCGTGTGGAACCGCCCCAGGTTTCCCCGAGTTGCCACCATTCGTAATCTTCGCTGGCGATTTCGGGGAGTTCGGTGTCTTCGAGGGTGACGCCGAGACTCGTCAAAATGGCGGTGGTGAAGATGGGACCGTCGCCGGGGCGTCTGGCGGTGATGAGGTTATCGTCCATCACGAGCGGTTCGTCGATGTAGGTGGCACCGGCGTTTTGCATATCTTTGCGGATGGCGCGGTATCCGGTGGCTTTTTTGCCTCGCAGTTGGTCCGCTTCGATGAGGACTTGGGGTCCGTGGCAGATGGCGGCGACGATTTTGCCTTGCGCCATTGCATCCATGACGATGCTAACGGCGTTGGGGTTGGTGCGAATGCGATCGGGGGCGGCACCGCCGGGAATGAGGATGGCGTCGAAGTCGTCCGATCGAACTTCGGTGGCGGTGGCGTCGGGGCGAACGGTGACCGAAAATTAGGGGTTTCAAGCCCCGCCCTTCCAGGGCGGCATTTAAAATGC
>NZ_JBNGCO010000024.1:1852-49078 GCF_049974805.1 Baaleninema sp. | reverse complement strand
CGTCGGAGGTCCTGAAACGATCGTCGAACCCGGCGAAGTCCCCATAGCAACCGGAGGGGCGGTGTTCGACCCCGTATTGAGGGCGTCGCGCATTTCGCGGGCGTTGAGAAAGCGTCGGTCCGCATGAGATTGAATGGCACGATCGATCGCATTCGCAAAACTGGGCGTAATATTGGGGGCGTCGTTACGCCAGAGAAGACTTCCCGTCGCGGGGTCTGTGGGAAATTCCTGGGGCGTTTTTCCCGTCAGGGCGAAAATCGCCGTCAACCCCAATGCATACAAATCGCTGCTATACACCGGACGACCGATGGCTTGTTCGCTGGCCATAAATCCCGGCGTTCCCACCACCACCGATCGCGTGGGATTTCCCGACTGGCTGACTACGGTTCCCATGGTCTCCTTCACCGCCCCGAAATCCAGCAACACCGGTTCCAAGTTGCTCGATCGCAACATAATATTATCGGGTTTGATATCCCGATGGACGATTTGTCGGCTGTGGACATATTCGAGAACCGACAGCAAACTCGTCAACATCGCCCGCACGCTGCTTTCCCGCATCGGTCCGTGAGTGCAAATGTATTCAGCTAGGCTTTGACCTTCTATCCACTCTTGCACGAGATAGAACAAATCGTTTTCTCGGAAATAGGCGTAAAGGGCGGGGATTTGCCCGTGGTGGCTTCCGAGTTCTTCAAGGATGGCGGCTTCTCGTTGAAATCGCTCTTGAACCAGTTGGTAAATCTCGGGATTGTCGGTGACGGGTTTGAGTTGTTTGACGACGCAGCGACGACCGGAGGGCATTTGAGTATCTTCGGCGAGGAAGGTTTCGCCGAACCCTCCGCTTCCAAGGGCGTGGAGGATGTCGTAACGTTGGTTTAGCAGAGGTGGGGCATCCATCGATAATTGATAGTTGATAGTTGGTAATTGATAGTTGGAGGTTGGGAGTCGAGTGAGGGGTGCATCTCACTTTTGTAAAAATATGAGTTTGCCGTAGGTTGGGTGGAGCGATAGCGAAACCCAACAACAGCTCAATTCAGTGCAGAGACAGTGCAGAGACTCCGATCTGATAAATTTACATTGTTGAGATGCACCCCGAGCGAGGGAACTGATTCTGTTTCCAGTTTCGATCTTTTATTCCCAAAATAGCATCTTGACTTTTTAGTTTCATGTCAATAAATCTAAAGTTTTTTTTAGAACGTTCAGTCTTGTTTGGTTTTCTTAATATGTTTGAGTTTTTTTTAAGTTTTTTAAGTTACTGAGTAAAAAAATGTTTAAATCGCTTGCCAATCCTATTATTTTGTGTTAGTAGATTCCTCAGTAAGTCGATCGAATTTTTCTCTCGGTGTCCTCTGTGCCTCTGTGGTGAGTCGTTTTGACCGGGACGCCAGACATTTCAGTTGCGGGGAGTGCGGCACTGTAGTAAAACTGAAGAACTCAAATTCTTCTGGCTCTAGAAGTTAAGAGGATGAGGCAGGATTCCCAAAAATTTTAATCTCTTGCCGGCGCTTTTTAATAATTTTATTAATAATTTTAAATGTCCGGCTCGATAGTTGTTCGATTTAGTAAATCTTTAGTATTTTTTTATAAAAACTTCACGAAATATTCATAAAAGAGCTTGACGAGAAGTCTAGACTTAAGGTAATAAGTAAGGTATCATCCTATATACCCAGAAAACCGTTGTCTCGAAAATGCGGACAGCGATCGACTCGATCCGATCTGTAATTAACTGCGCGATGTCGCAGGGATTTCGAGAGTAAGAATCGACGACCCAGACGATTAAAAACTCGAAGTTCGCGCCCGCGATCGAACGGCGACGTTGGCCGTTGAACTCCCCAGGCTTTTTGAGAGCGATCGAGACAGAGATCGAGACAAGGCTCGATCGCTGTTTCCCAAGAACGGATAACCGCAAAAAACGCTCGCAGGAGACCCAATAAAACAGGAAGCGTTTCACAATCCCTCGCTGGGGTTGCAAAGACTGTATTAACTTCTTCTACCACTCGATCGATATCGAGCGATTTTTCACTAATATACGTTCGGTAATATAACCGAGAGCCGACTTCACTAGGAGATCGCAGACCTTGAGTTCGCCCAAACCTTGGACTTGTACGGGGAAAGACAAAAACGGGAATCCCGGTTCAGCCGGAGAACATTCACCCCATCAAAACTTCGGAGAGTTTTGCACCCATCCGAGCGGTTGTAGCTTAACCCGAAACGACGTAGCGGGAGGGGGTGGCGGCGGTAAAAAACTCCCCAAATGGCTCGTTCCCGCCGCAGCCGCAGCGGGCGCCGCCGCTGTTCTCGGCGGAATCGTCTTCGCAACCAGCGGTGGCGGAGGCTCCAAACCCTCAACCGGAACGGCTCAAGGGGGCGGAAACTGCCTCACCGTCAGCAGTACGGATGTAGTCAGCCAAAGCGCGACCAACGGTGAGTACATTTCCCAAGGGGAAAAAATCCTGCTTCCGCCGACCAATCCCCAAAGCATCTCTCAAAAAGAAGAAGCCGCAGAAGCCTTTGCTGAGGGAGATTGGCAGCGAGCCATCGAAAAATACCAACTGGCCGCCAACGCCGACCCCAACGATCCCGAAACCAAGATTTATCTCAACAACGCCCGCGCCCGCAAACAGAGCAAAGGCGCCCCCCGCACCATCGCCGTGGCGATTCCCATCAGCACCAGTCCCGACGAAGCCAAAGAAATCCTGCGGGGGGTGGCGCTTTCTCAAGACCAATTCAACAACGAGACGCCCACCCCCAGTTGTTTGATGGAAGTGGCGCTGGTGGACGTGGGAGACTCAGACACCTCCATCGACCTCGCCCAAGATTTAGTCGATTCTCCGGCGATTTTGGGGGTTTTGGGTCACGGTTCCGATGAATTTTCCCAAGCGGCGGTGCAAGTCTATCAAGACGGCGGTTTAACTGTTCTCTCGCCCCTGACCATGAGCGTGTCCATGTCGCCGGGGGGTCAGTCGATTCTGAAAGTGCTGCCCTATCAAGAAGGATCGGGGCAAATGCTGGACGGGTATCTGACTCAAACCAGCAAAACCCTCATCGATTACGCTCGAAGTCAACTGATGGTCGATCCCGTGGTGGCGGTGTTTTTCAACTCCGACATCGACTATAGCAAGCGCCTGAAAGACCGCTTCGTGACGGCGATGGAGGAAGAACGGGTGTCGGTGACGCCCCTCGATATTACCAGCGACTTACCCACTCTGTCGGGGGTCAACGCAGACAACACCATTACCAGCGCCACCCAAGCCGGGGCGAACGTGGCGTTTATGGCGTTGACGAAAGACCGTCTCACCAGTGCGATTTCCATCGCCCAAGCCAACGCCGAACAAAATCGACCCTTGTTGATGTTGGGGGCGGACGAACTGTTCAGTCCCACGATTCTGATTGAGGGAGAGGACGCCATCGAAGATTTGGTGTTGGCAATTCCCTGGCGTTGGACGCCGGAAGATCCGTTCGCCATGCAAGCTTCAGCCATGTGGCGCGGTCGGGTGAGTTGGCGCACGGCGACGTCTTTCGACGCCACGGAAGCCATCGCTGGCGCGTTACGGGCCCAGAACGACGAAGGAGATGGGGGACTCGATCGCGCGGGTGTGGCCGAACAACTGCGACGGGGGGAACCCATTTCCGGCGTGGCGGCGGATTTCGACGTTTTCCGCAACGGTATTCCTTTGGTGAAAGCGGTTCGCGGCGAAGGGGGACCGAGAGGGTCGGACTATCGTTTCGATCCCATTGAAGATTATTAATGCAGGCGGGGAAGACGCAGGGAAAATCCTGTTGTCTCCTCGCGTTCAAGGTTTACGATTACCCAACAAGTGCTTATGTCTCGATCGCGTTCGATATGGCTGGAGCCGATTTTTCAGATTCCGCTGGTGTTTCTGTTCGTCTCGCTCATCGGCTTTGCCCTGTTCCGCTTTTTCGATTTCGGCTGGGGCAACAACATTAAATGGATGATGTTTTGGTTGGGGGCGTTTTGGATTTCCCTGATGTGGACGGTGACGTTGCCGCTCGATCGTATTGTGTTTCAGGGGTTGATGCGGATGCCCTGGAACTTTGCGGGACAACTGGCGTTGGGTAACGCCTTGTTTTGGACGGTGGCCACGTTGGGCGTGTTGCTGAAACTGTTGCGCGTTCCGCTTCCGAACGAGCTGCCCTATCCTCTGTTTCCCAACCAACCTTTCTAAATCGTCCTGTGGTCTCTTCTTCTCCAACTCCGTTGAAGCCTCGTCCTCCTGCTGACGCCTCGATGGTGCGATCGTATCATTTTCGATCGCGCCGCCGTCCGGTATGGTCGCATCGTATTTTTATTTTTCCCCTAGCCAGTTTGGTGTTGTGCTTGTGTGCGCTGGCGATGTCGGGATGGTTGAGATGGGGAGGGTCGAGTGCGGTGGTGGTAGCCGTCGATCTCAGCGGGAGTACTTATAACGCCGAACCCGAACAGTTCAACCAACCGGGAACCCTGTCCTATCAGGCGATTGCGGCGGTCGATCGCTATCTCGATCGATTCGCCGAGTCTGCCGAAAACGACAATACCGTTCGGGCGATGGGGTTTGCGGCGGAGGTGGTGCCGTTAACAGACGAGTTTTCCAGCAATATTGACGAGGTTCGATCGCAATTGCACCGCCGCCTCGCCGAGGAAAGCCTCCCCGCCGAGGTGTTACCGAACAGTACCAATCTCAATCTGGCGTTGAAATGGGGCATCGAACGGCTCAAAGAAGAACCGAACCGCCGCCGCGAGTTGGTGATTGTCACCGATGGAGAGGTGGAAATTGCCGACTATTTTATCGATCGCGCGCGAGAAGAGAACGTGACGCTACACGCCATGTCTGTGGGGCGAGACGTGAGGGCGTTACGGGAGGCGGTGGGGGAGACAGGGGGAATGTATCGGTTTGGCGAGGGCGATCGAATCGATGCTTTTTTTCAAGAGAGTTTTTTCTTCAGTCAACTGTACGGTCCCTTGTGGGCGATCGTTTGGGGGGCGGGGGTTTTGATTTCCTTCGTCTGGCTGTTGACTTTGCCGCTCGATCGCTGGCTGTTCCAAAATCGCTTTCGTTGGTCGATGAATCGGGCTGGAAGAGTTGCTGTTTCTCACAGTTGTTTTTGGACAATGTTAATTTTTACTGTTGCCATTAAATTAGTTTTAAATGTTTTTTAAATCGAACAAAAGTCCAATCATTGAACCTAGGTTGGGTGTAGGGATAGCGAAACCCAACAACAGCTCGATTCAGTCTAAACAAACCGAACTGATAAATTTACACTTAGGAGAAGCAAAAAAAAGATGTTATTGAGGATTTAAAAGTCGGTTGGGTGTAGGGATAGCGAAACCCAACAACAGCTCGATTCAGTCTAAACAAACCGAGCCGATAAATCTACACTTTGGAGAAACCAAAAAAGATGTTATGTAGATGTTATTTAACATCCCCAAAAACTGGCTTTTGGTAGCTTTAAAAAAACAAACATTACACTGCCAATCTTCAACATACATAAACCCATACACCCACTCAATTAAGGAGAACAAAACATGGCTGGAGTCGTCGATGAAAAGAGCATGGTTCCCACCGTCTTAATCGGCATTGGTGGAACCGGACATGAAATCCTTTCTCGAGTGCGTCGTCTCGTCGAAGAAACTTACGGCAGCCTCGACAAATTTCCCATTGTCAGCTTTCTGGCGATCGATACCGATAAAGACTACAAAGTGACCAATCCCGAAGCAGCGGGAACGCCCTTCAAAGACAACGAAAAATACTGGGCGCGAGTGTCAGGAAAACAAGTTCGGGAAATCATCTCGAACATGGATAACTACCCCTGGATTAACTCTTGGTTTCCCAGCGAACTCGAACGAAACATTAGTTCCTTAGAAGCCGGTGCCGGACAGATTCGCGCCTGCGGTCGTTTCGCCTTTTTCTGTAACTATTACGACATCCAACAGCGATTCCGAGATGCCTGCAACCGCATCAAAGGTCACGAAAACTTCATGTTGGATACTTATGGCATTAAAGTCAGTACCAACGCCGTCAACGTCTTTTTAACCGGGTCGCTTTCCGGGGGGACTGGAAGCGGCATGATTATCGATACGGGATATTGCGTGCGCCACTGGCTGAAAGGAGAAGGAAGCGCCCTCGTGACGGCGATCGTTCCCATGCCAAACGCCTTTGCAGGGATTAATGTGGGCGATCGCGTGTTAGCCAACGGCTACGCCGCCATGATGGAACTGAGTTACTTTTCCGACCATCGTACCCTGTATGCGTCTCAATTTAGCAGCAGTGCCTCGGGGGAAATTCGCAGCCAACTTCCGCCCTTTGATTTTACCTATTTAGTGGGGACGAAAAACGGCGAAACAGAGTTCCGCCTCGATGCCATTCGCGAAACCATCGCTCAAAACATTTTTCTCGATTTAACCTCTGATTTTGCCCCTCACAAACGCTCGATTCGCGACAATATTAAAAGCGCCTGGGCAACCACTGACCCCGGCGGACGGGGGTATCCGAAAAACTTCATGAGTTTCGGATTATCCACGGTAGAAATTCCCATCAGTCAAATTCGTGCTTCCCTGTCCCATCGTTTGGCGAAAGATGTGGTGAATTGGTGGTTGAATGACGAGGCAATTCTTCCGGCGGCGATGTTGGATTTGGTGCGGGGAGATTTGCTCAAGAAAATGCGTTTGACAGAAGGGGAATTGCTGACGGATTTGATGTTGGCGAAGGACGAATCCTATTTAAACGTGGTGTCGAAGTGGGTGAACGGTTTGCGCAACGAAATCACCTCTGACAACTTGCTGCAATGCACCCAGCAAGGGGTGAAGATGATCGGACGGGAAGAGGGGAAAATCCTCAATTTCGTAGATGGCTATATTAAGCCGAAGGTGGACGAGTATCTTACGGATCATTTTCGATCGCAGAGTCCCAACGAGCGGTTACATGGGGACTATATTAAAAAGATGTACAGCAACCGAGACGATTTGATTAAACACGGTCGTCAAGCACTCGAAGAAGAGTTTTATCGGATTGTGGAAGATCGCACGCGGGGTCCGAAATTTGCTAACGATTTTATTGTGACGGTGCGTCAGGTTTTTGACGACGCGATCGAACGCTTCAAACGAGAACGAGAGCAGGTTTGGGAACGTCGGGAAAAAGGCTTGCAAGACCAGTACGAATACGGGTTGCAACAGATTAATGAATTCAAGGATAAATTCGGCATTACTAAACAATCTCAGATGCAAGAATACGGCGAAATGGTATTGTCTGGATTGGAAGGGGTGTTGATGTCCATCGTCCAAAAAACGGCGCGATCGACAGGGTTGCAGGTTCTCGAACGGTTGCAGGAACATTTAACGGTTTTGGAACGGCGGTTGAATCGCTTTACGCAGCGGTTAGTACAACTGCGAGATACGTTCGATCGCAAAGCCAAAGCCGACGCGGACAGTGCTGATTCTTTGGAAATTAACGGGATTAAATTATTCGATCGCCAAGAACTCAACGCCCTCTATCAAGACTTCCTCGAACAGTTAGCAGGAAGTGCAGACGGCGCCCTTTCGCAAAAAGAATTGGGACTCGATCGCATCTGCGGTACGATTTCTGAAGACGTTCTCAAAATCGCCAGTCCCCTGTGGAAAGAAAATCGCGACGTTGAAGAATATATGCGCTTGTTCGACGTTACCGAAGTCGAAGAAGTGCGCCTCGAGGATTTCCAAGAAATCGTCTATCAAGAAGCGAAAGGCGTCGTCGAAAAAGCCCCCGCTAACAGCAAAATTAAACGAGAACTGGCTGCCTGCGATCGCCTCTTTAAAGCCTATAAAGACGATGCCACCATCGAGAACCAAATGCGCATCGCCTATAACAAATCCAAACCGTTAATCTTACTCGACAAAGCGGTTCTCGACGGAAAAGACGCCCAATTCAAACCCGCCACTAACCAGAAAGTTGCCCTCATCGGCGGTAAAAATACCTCCAACGCCGCCGCACAAAAACTCATCCCTCGGATGCAGCAATTTATCGGAAGCGACGACTCGATTACCCCTCTCGGCGAAAACGAACGCCACCGCATTGTCTTCGTTCAAGAAACAGGTGGCTTTTCCCTCCGTTGCATCGATGGAATGAAGGATTTACGCCATTCTTATCAAGATTGGAAAGGGTCTACCATCGAAGCCAAACGAGCGCAGTTGCGGGGCGAATCTCGCGAACTGCCGATTCCCGTTCACATTCAAAAAGAAGCGCCGTTTTGGGATATTTTTCCCGAAAATCCTGCCATTTTTAAAATCGTCTTGTTGGCGCGAATCTTAGGGGTTTTGCGCATCGAACAGAACCAAAAGACCAAAGAAAACGTCATTCGCTACACGCGATCGACCCCCACGGGAGACGAAAACATCGATATCGCCGCCACTTGGGAAGAAGCGGTACAAGTGTTGGAAGTCGCCGCCTGTCGCCGCGATCGCGAAGCGATTGAAGAACAAGTCAACGCGATTCTCAA
Source organism: Baaleninema sp. (assembly GCF_049974805.1). Classification (NCBI taxonomy): domain Bacteria; kingdom Bacillati; phylum Cyanobacteriota; class Cyanophyceae; order Oscillatoriales; family Oscillatoriaceae; genus Baaleninema; species Baaleninema sp. The sequence goes on along the minus strand of NZ_JBNGCO010000024.1, from coordinate 40,612 downwards.
TTCCGCCGAAAACGCCGATGAGAAAATGGCATTATATCAGCAATTTCTGGACTATCTCGACAAGCGTTCTCTCGAGTTAGAAGGTGGGAAAGACTCTCCCGAATACAAGCGGGAAGATACCATTATTAAAGGCATCATCGAAACCTACAAGTTACAACCCCATCAGCCACCGAAACCTCAGCCGAAACCTCAGCCAACTCCTCAAGTTCAAGCACCACCAGAACCTCAGCCTTTTGTGGAAGAAACGCCACCGCCGACTCCGGTAACGCCTGCGGAAAATTCAACTGCAAATTCAACGGTATTTTGTACCAATTGCGGCACGAAAAATCCGGCAAATTCTAAGTTCTGTTTTAATTGCGGAACCAAGTTAGTCCAATAATCCAGAGTCTATCGAAGGGTACGATCGGAATGATGGTAGGATCGGGAAATTTTATCCTCACCTCATTATCTCCTTCCTTTAGTTTTCGGTAGGAGCCAGAACCCCGGAATTTCAAAATTTCGGGGTTCTAAAAATTCATGATTTTTGATAAAATCAAACGATAAAAAATCGTATGTTTTTTGTTTTTTTGGTTTAACCTATTGCAGGCTGCGTTCCTTGTACGAGTGGCTGGTGGGTTCCACGGAGGTCCGCACAACCTACTTAAAGCTACGTTCTTTTAAGTAATTTCCTGTTCCCCGTTCCCCGTAAAAAAAAGATGACCTACAGTCAAGATAGAGCCACGGTTCTCGCGAGTTCAAACCCCTATCTGGAACTGAACAGCCAAGGACAAACTCGTGAATTTATGCTCAGCGGCGATCGCCTGACCTTCGGACGGGCGGAAGATGTCGATCTCAAAGTGGAAACCAACCCATACTGGGGGGCGATTTCTCGTTACCACGCCACTCTCGTCCGCAACGGCGATGAATACGAAATTTACGACAGTGTAGAAAACCACAAACCCAGTCAAAACGGATTGTTTGTCGGTCAAAGCCGGGTAGGAATCACAGAACCCTATCAACTGCGAGACGGAATCGAATTGCAAATCGGTCAAAATCCCGCCACCCTCGTCCGAGTGACATACCACAATCCCAACAATCCTCAATCGGCGAGTGTCAGTACCGCAGGAACGAAATCGATCGACCTGAAAAACCATTCCGTTCTCCTGGGGCGAGATCCCAACGCCAACCTCGTCCTCGACGCGCCTGTGGTGTCGCGCAAACACGCCATCATCGACGCCGACGCCAGCGGCGGCTATCGTTTGACGGATTACAGTACCAACGGCGTTTTCGTTAACGACCAAAAAGTCAATCGATCGATCCGCCTTCCTGACGGTTGCACCATCCGTATCGGACCGTTTGCGTTAGTATTGCGCCGCGATCGCCTCACGCTGCAAGATCGCGGCGATCGACTGCGCCTCGACGCCTCAGAAGTCACCCGCATCGTTCCCGACAAAGAACACGGCAACAAAACCCTACTCAACCGCATTTCCATGCCCCTCGAACCGGGTCAACTCATCGCCCTCGTCGGCGGAAGCGGGACGGGAAAATCCACGTTGCTGAAAACCCTGCTGGGGATTCAACCCCTATCCGGCGGAAAGGTGTGTCTCAACGGTGAAGACTTACGGCGCAACTTCAACATTTACCGCACGCAAATCGGCTACGTTCCCCAAGAAGATATCGTTCACCGTAACCTGACGGTCGATCGCGTTCTCAGCTTCGCCGCACAACTGCGCCTTCCCCCAGACACCGACATCGAGGCGGTGGTTCGTAAAACCCTCGAAGACATCGAACTGATCGATCGACGCCATACCCTCGTCAGCAACCTCAGCGGCGGACAACTCAAACGAGTCAGCATCGCCGTGGAACTCCTCGCCGATCCCAAGCTGTTTTTCCTCGACGAACCCACCTCGGGACTCGATCCGGGGTTGGACAAAAAAATGATGCAACTGTTGCAGCGATTGGCGCACCAGGAAGGTCGAACCGTCGCCCTCGTCACCCACGCCACCGCTAACATTACCCTCTGCGATCGAATCGCCTTTATGGGACGCGGGGGAAATCTTTGTTATTTCGGGTCTCCGAAAAACGCCCCGACATTTTTCAAAGTGGGACAGAACGATTTCGCCGATATTTACAACGAATTGGAAACGCCCCCCGAAGAAAACCAAGGTCTTTCAATTGAAGAACACTGCAAACGCTGGAGCGATCGCTTCAAACAACATCCCTATCACAAAACTTACATCCAAGACACTCTCTTTGTTCAGGAGTCAAATTCAGGCCACGACACCACCCAAACCCTCTATCCACAGAAAGGACAATCCGATGGCAGCCCCAAACAAGTCAAACCCTCTCCCTGGCGACAGCTTTCCATCCTGTTGCAACGGGACAGTCAACTGGTACTCGCCGATCGCTTTAACCTGGCGCTGTCTCTTCTCACCGCCCCCATCGGTATCGCCCTGATTACCCTCGCCATCGGCGATCGCGACCCCCTAGTTCTCGGCGTCGAAGACGATCCTACCCTGGCACCGCTGGCGTTGCGAGTTCTCTTCGTCTTCACCTGCGCGGCGATTTGGGTAGGACTGTCCGGTTCGTTACAAACCATCGTCAAAGAAGCCGCCATTTACGCCCGCGAACGACTCGTTAACTTAGGGTTGTTTCCCTACCTCGGTTCCAAAACCTTGGTGTTAGCCTTCCTCGCTTTAGTGCAAACCTTTTTAATGGTGGCGGTAGTTTTAATCGGTTTTAAATCTCCCGAACCGAGTTTAATTTCCTGGTTTATGGGGTTCAGCGTCACGGCGTTTCTCACCCTGTTGACGAGTGGCTGTTTGGGGTTAGCGGTCTCCAGTTTCGTGAAAAACGAAACCCAAGCCAATACCGCACTTCCGCTGTTGCTACTACCTCAAATCATCTTTTCCGGGGTGTTATTTAAAATGGAAGGAGCGGGAAAATTCGTCTCGTGGTTGATGTTAAGTCGCTGGTCGGTGGGGGCTTACGGGGCGTTAGTGGACGTCAACGCAATGGTTCCCGAACCCATGATGGCACCCGATGGCAGTACGATTCCGCAACCGTTTGAAGCGACCCCGGTTTACGATCCGACTTGGGCAAATTTAGGATTAAACTGGGCAATTTTGGGATTGCACGCGGCGGTTTATTTGGGGTTGGCGTGGTGGCAACAGAAACGGAAAGATATTTTTTAAGCGGTACGGGAATTACAATTACAATCGATGGCAATCGATGGGGGCGGTGCGTTCTGGCGATGTGCAGATTTGCGCCCAAATCTCATCTCGAGCGATGCCGGAACACCCCGCTACCCTGCACGCTTTTAGGTGGAAGAGTGTCAATGGCTTTCTGTCTTTTTCTGGCGACGCTGAGTCAACACCCCTTGCGACGGACTAAACAATATCGCCAGTGCAAACAAACCCGATACGACTAACACAATAGCGGGGCCAGAGGGTAAATTATAGTAATAACTTAAATACATCCCGCTAATGCTGGAAAAAATACTAATTCCTGCCCCCACTGTCATCACTTGATGCAATCGCGGAACCAGTAAATACGCTGTCGCACCGGGCGTAATTAACAAGGATAATACTAGAATGACACCCACGGCTTTTAAACTGGCGACTACGGTTAAGGCGATGAGTACCATCAAGCCAAAATTGAGGAGATTGACGGGCAATCCGGCGGCTTTAGCACCGGAAGGATCGAAGCTGTAAAACAGCAGTTCTTTATAGAGTAATATGACGCTGAGAACTACCACGACGGCAATAATTGCAGTATCTCGCACGTCGGAGGCGGTGACGCCTAAGATGTTGCCGAATAAAAAGTGATTGAGGTCGATTTTGTTGTCTTTTTGAATGGTGGTGATTAGCGTAATTCCCAGGGCGAAAAAGGCGGAGAAGACAATCCCCATAGCGGCGTCTTCTTTGATGGTCGATCGCGTGCGTATCCAGGTGATAATAACGGTGCTTAAAATCCCGGCGATAAAGGCACCGATGAAGATGTTAAATCCGAGCAAAAATGCGATCGCCAATCCCGGTAATACGGAATGGCTGATGGCATCTCCCAACAACGCGAGGCGCTGTACCATGAGGTAGCTTCCTACCAACGCACAGACTAAGCCGACTAAAATGGCAATGATTAGGGAGCGTTGCATAAAGGCATATTGCAACGGCTCGATTAAGATATCCATACTGTGAATAACGTTAATGTGAATAATGTTCTAATTTGATGGGTTTTTAATTTGCGTTGTTTTTATTATAAAAAAACAAGAAGAGGGGTGCATCTCAAAAATCTAAATTTATCAGGTCGGAGTCTCTACACTGAATTGAACTATTGTTGGGTTTCGCTATTGCTCCACCCAACCTACCGCAAACTCATATTTTTACAAAAGTGAGTGATTTTTTTGATTTAAAAACACTATAAAAAAGAGGATTTTCTAGATTTTCGATATGTTTAGAATACCGATAATCTGGAAATAAAACCTCACTTAAAACAGGATTAATGACTGAAAAATTGGACTTTTCCACCGTAGGCGCGATACATATTTTCAGCAGTCATGACCGACGGGCGATCGCCTGCGGCAATGAGTTCGCGATTGAGGAGAATCAACTCGTCAAAATGCGTGATGGACTCGCCGAGATCGTGGTTGACGACTAACACGATATGTCCGGCGTTGGCTAGTTCTCGGAAAATTTGAAAGAGGATAGTTTCCGTTTTGCGATCGACCCCCGTAAACGGTTCGTCAAAACAAAATACGCTCGCTTCCTGCGCCAGCGATCGCGCCAAAAATACCCGTTGCTGCTGTCCTCCGGACAAATCGCCGATGCGACGTTTCGCAAACGGTGACATCCCCACCCGTTCCAGCGCATCTGAGGCGATGCGGCGACTGACGGCGGAATATCGACGAAACCACCCGGTTTTACGAATGCGTCCCATCATCACCACGTCCCAGACGGTGGCGGGAAACGTCCAATCGATCGCCGAACGCTGGGGAACATAGGCGACTCGTTCTAACTGTTCCGTCAGGGGTTGGCTTCCGTGGCGTACCGTTCCTGTAGCGGAGGGAATCAACCCCAGTAAGGCTTTCATTAAGGTACTTTTTCCCGCGCCGTTGGGACCGACGATTCCGATGAGTTTTCCCGGTTGCAACTTTAAATTGACGTTTCGCAACGCTTCGACCTCTCGGTAAGACACGCTCAACCCCTGGATGTGGATGGGGGCGAGGTCTTGAGCGACAGCGGTTTCGAGGCGATCGCTCCAAGGGTTGCTGGGATAGAGATGTAAGTCTTGCATAGTTGCAGTTTCAAACGGCGCTGTTGTCAGTTTACCGCAAAAATGAAACAAATATGAGATATTTATGAAAGAAAAATGAAGGCAACTGTGAAAGTAGCATGAGAATTTCCCTCAGCGTTTCCCAAAAACTGGGTGTTGCGGTACTGTCAACTCTCTCCATTTTGGCGGGATGCGACGATCGATCCCTCTCTCCCAGGGATGACAATCGCCTCGACGTGGTGTCCACCAGTACGATTATGACCGATTGGGTCGATCGCGTGGGGGGCGAGGCCATCGATGGCGAGGGAATTCTCGAACCCGGCGCCGATCCTCACGTTTACGAACCCGTTCCCCAAGACAGCATCGCCTTGGAAAACGCCGATGTCATTTTCTATAACGGCTACAATCTAGAACCCGCCTTAATCAAACTCATCGAAGGGGTGGGAACTGACGCCGAAAAAGTCCCCGTTGGAGAAGCCGTCCAACCCCTCAATTTCGAGTATGAGGGACAAACCGAACCCGATCCTCACGTTTGGGGAGACGTTGAAAATGCGATCGTCATGGTGGAGGTGATTCGAGAGGTTCTGGTGGAACGCGATCCCGAAAACGCCGATACCTACACGGAAAACGCCGCCGCCTTAACCGAAGAACTGCAACGACTCGATACCTGGATTGAAACTCAAATCGCCACGATTCCCGAAAACCAGCGCAACTTGATTACAACTCACGATGCGTTTCAGTATTACGCCAGTGCTTACGGGTTGAACGTAGTGGGAACCCTCATCGGAATCAGTACCGAAGAACAGCCCAGCGCCCAAACAGTGCAGCAATTGGTGGAAAACGTCAAAGAAACGGGGGTTCCGGCAATTTTCGCCGAAACCACCATTAACCCACAGTTGATTTCGACGGTGGCGGAAGAAGCGGGTGTCACCCTCGCCGAACCGGAACTGTATTCGGATTCTATCGGTGCAGTAGGAAGCGAGGGCGACTCGTATATCAAAATGATGGTGTCGAATACCTGTGCGATCGCCAACGGTTTAGGCGGCGACTGTACCCCCTTTACCGCAAAATAGAAGCTACGCCGACACCATCGCGATACATTCAATTTCCACCAGAACATCTTTCGGAAGTCGCGACACTTCCACCGCCGCCCTCGCCGGGGCGTTGGTTTCGTCGAAATATTTGGCGTAAACAGCGTTCATGGCGGCGAAGTCGTTCATGTCGTCGAGAAATACCGTGGTTTTGACCACATCGGCGAAACTCGCCCCCGCTGCTTTGAGAATCGCCTCGAGGTTGGCGAATACCTGTTCGGTTTGTCCGGCGATATCTCCGGAGGCGACGAGTTCGCCATCGGGGGTTAGGGGAATTTGTCCGGCGACGAAGAGCATTTGTCCCGTGGCGAGGACTGCTTGGTTGTAGGGTCCGACGGGGGCGGGAGCGTTTTCGGTACGAACGATTTGACGCATAGGATTTGTGTGTCCTTGTGAGTGGGTCGAGTGCGAGCGATCGCGCTCGACATTGTAGTATCGATCGAGTTGCCAAAGAACTGCAAGTGAGAGAGGGCGATTCACCAGTCCTCACTTCTATCGGGAGCGTTTCGAGGCCACAGCCGAAAGGGGACGTTTTCGCAAGGGGGGGTTAATATGGAATTGTGAGAACAGACCTCGACGCATCGACCTTTTTTCTTGAAATTTTCTCGAAAAGATCGATGGGCGAGATCCCATCATGCAAGTTGTAAAATGAAAGTTACCAACGTGAGTTTGGTTGCCCTTCTCGCAACGTTCCCCGTGGCAACCGCTGGACTCGCTCAATTTCATTCTTTGATAAACCGCCCCAATTTTTTCGAGCGAGGATACGAGGCGTTTGAGGAAGAAATTCACCAACTGAGTCGAGTTGGAGAAAATCCACCAAGCTTGACGGTTTCGGATGAAAATTTAATGTGGCAGCGGGTTCTCTTCCGAGAGGGAGGATTTTCGATTTGGATACCTTACGGAACCGTAGTTCAAGAAACAGAAACCGTGGAAACGGAAGCCGGAATCCTCGAATTTGACATTTTGGCAATGCACCCGGAATCAGCGCGGTACGTGGCAGCTTACTCGGAACCGTTTGATTTCAGTCAGTTGGGCAGCGACGCGGAGGTGTTAGGGAAGGTTCGCGATCGATTGTTGGAGCGAGAAAGCGATTTTGAAATGACGGTCGATCGAAATCTTTCGGTTAACGGTTTGACTGCCAAAGACTTGAGGTTTCAAAACGAGGAAGAAACCATTTCCTTTCGCTTAATTATCGAGAGCGATCGACTCTATGTTTTGGCAGTCAGTCAGCTCAACGAATCTGCATCTTTAGAAGCCGTGACGGCATTTTTTGATTCCTTTCACAAGCTTTAATTCAATCGGTTTCCCCATCTCCCAAGGTGGCAGAGTTGCAGATTGGGGGATGAGGGTCTAGAGAATCGGCTCTTTTAAAAAAAGTAAGAGGTGTCCGTTTCGACTAACCCATTCCGAGAGTTAACTGCCAACTTTGGAGCGTTCCCGTATCACCGTGGGCGACATCGATCGCCTGGAGGTTCCAAATCCCCTTCGCAGACTTGCCGCGAAACTTGTTCAGCGAGGGGGTGTCTGTCGTGGAATAAGTAGCCGTCAAACCGGGTTTTCGTCCGACACCACGACCTTGTAACAATGCTTTTTCGCCGTTGGGGGCGACGAGATAGAGTTCCAAATCCCCCAGATAGGGATGTTCGATATTCAGATTGACCACCAGTTCGATAATCGCTAAATCATCGAGAACGCGAATCGGACTGAAAACGCCATCGAGATCGCCGTCGGGAATTCTGACGGCGCGATCGTTAGTCCCTCGAACCCGTTTCGTCACCGTCTGAGGGGCTTCTCGCATCTGCTTCGCCGCCAGAACCGCGTTGTAGGCGTTGACTTTACCGTAACCGAACCAGGGGGAATGTCCCTGACTGTCATAAGTCCCCAACCGCTTACCCAGTTGAGGATCGGGTTCAGGATCGACGATTTTATCCGCCGATCGCTGGAGAATGTCCTTCACCTGGGCGGCAGTTAAGTGGGGATTGACCGAGAGAACGAGGGCAGCCACACCCGCCACCACGGGGCAAGCACTGGAGGTTCCGCCAAATCCAGCGGTGTAGTCCCCCCGGGCGTATCCCGCACTTCCCACGCGATCGGTGGTGAACACGCCCAATCCGGGGAGACTTTGGGTGACGGCGGGGGCAGTGCCGATATATCCCGTTTGTTGCAACCAAATACCGGGAGGGGCGTTGTTGCTGGGGGCGCAAACGGAGATTTCGTCGCCCCAGTTGCTATAGGCGGCTTTGCGCCCCTGGCTGGTGCAGGCGGAGACGGCGATCGCGTCCGGATGGGTGGCAAAACCGCTCAACCATGCCGTCAGCCCAGAAACCACGTTTTGCGGCCAGTCCCTTTCGTCGATAGTGCCTCGGATGGGGCGGTTGGCGTTTCCGGCGGCGAAGACGACGACGCAGCCTTTACCGTCGCGGCCTTTGCTGGCAGCCCGGGCGATGGCGGCGTATTGACGCATAGAGAGGCGGAAGTTGACGGCACTGGCGCCCCAACTACAGGAGATAACAGACGCCCCGCGATCGACCGCCCAATCAAAGAGTTCTTCAATGGACTCGTCGTCGAGATAGCCCGTCGTCCGAATCGGCATCAGGGCGCAGCGGGGGGCGACGCCGACGATACCGCTGCCCGTTTCTTCAGCGAGGCAGACTCCCGCGCAAGCGGTACCGTGGTTGTCGCTTTGGGCTTCGGGGAGGGGCAGGAAGTCTTTGCCGCGCAAGTCTCGCGGGGCGACGATTTTTCCCATCCCTTGAAAGTCCGGATGGTCGATATCGATCGAATCGTCCGTAATAGCAACCACCACCGATCGATCGCCTCGAGTGATATCCCAGGCTTTTTCCGCCTCGATATGGGAGTTAGAAGACAGCCAAGACCCCCCGTCGTGATGTAGATACCACTGACGGGGATAGAAGTCGTCGTTGGGGCGGTAGGTGGGGGAAGAGCGAATCACGAGATTGGGTTCGGCCGCCAGGATTTCGTCCCGTCGAAGCAGGGCGTTGGTGATTTTGATGGGGTTGGCGGTGGCGTCTTTGGTAACGCGGAAGACGAAAGCACCGGGCAACCCTTCCAGGGGGCGCAGTTCCTCGAGTCCGAATTCGGTGGCGAGGGCGTTTCGGTCGCCTTGAGACAGACTTTCGTCTAACATCACCGTGATGTCGTCAGCTAAATATACAAAGCTGCCGGGATTGTTGTGAATTTCGTAAACGTGACTGACAAAGGCCACGTCCTCTAACTCCCGCGTGCTGTCCATCGCCGCTTCCAGTCGGGCGGGGTCTTCGACATTAAACTCGAGTAATACCGCTTCTTCCCGCGACCCTACCGGAACCCGGCCGCAGAACGAAGCGCGAACCTGGGACAATAACAATTCACTGACAGCGGGCGATTGCGGACGAACCGTGAAGCGATCGACCGCTTTATTGAGGGATAAAGTTTCGCCGCCTCGTTGTAGCGTCGTTCCCAAATCTTCAGCCACGACTTCCCCCCTGCCTGTATTGGCCATCGATACCGACTCGATCGCTATCTTACTCGACGAACGGGATGGATCGATCGCCATTTCCGGATGGAAAGCTCGCCCAGAGAAATGTTAATATACGCCTTTGTTACAGATTTGTTAAAAAAATCGCGACACCAAAGCTGTAACACTTCGTCGGTCGTTCCATAACGTCGCCGTTCGATCGCCCTTGGCACTTCATAGGTGAAGGTTCAAATGTTATTTCCAACTCATGGATTCCGCCGCTTTCGATACTCTCGAACCTCAACATTTCTCCTGGTTCTAGCGGCGACGTTCGCCACGCCGCAGGCTTGGGGACAAACCCCCGGATCGATCGACCTTCCCGAGGCGGCTGACGAACTCCCGGCAGAGGAAACCGCCGCCGCACCGCGCCTTCCCATGGACGACAGCGCCCTCAGCTTGCAAGGGCTGACTCGGCTGACGGACGAAGCCGACGACGCCATCGCCGTCGAAGATTTCGATCGCGCCATCACCAAACTGCAAGAAGCCCGACAGTGGGGCAATCAGCTTTCGTCCTTTTACCAACAGCTTTCCAGCGGATTTTCCGGCATCGACAACCGCATTTACCAACAACAGCGACGCATGGCGTTAGAAGCCGCCCAAATGCGGGATGTCGCCACCTACCAACTAGCCCTGTTACATCGCGCCCAAGGACAACCCGAACTCGCCGTTCCCTTACTGGTGCAAATCGTCGCCTCCCAGAACCCCACCCGAGAACTGGGCAACCGCGCCTATCGCCAACTTTACGAATTGGGCTTTGTCGAATCGCCCTTCGGCATTCAAATCGACGCAGAAGAAGGCGACGACGAAAACGCCGAAAATTCTGCCAATCCCACTGACAGCCAAGACACCGCCGAAACCCCAGAACCAGAAAACGACGCCCCCGCCCCTCTCGCCAACTCGATTCTCAGTCTCAGCGGCGTTTCCACGTTAATGGAACAGGCCAACGACGCAGTGACCTCTGAAAATTACGACGCCGCCGCCCGGAAATTACAAGAAGCCCGAGAACTGGGAAATCGCCTCTCGAACTACTACCAGCAGTTAGCCGGAAGTTTTTCGGGCATCGAAAACAGCATTTACGAACAACAACGACGCCTCGCCCTAGAATCGGCGCAGTTACGGGACGAAGCCACGTACCAACTGGCGTTATTACATCGCGCCCAAAACCAGCCCGAACTGGCGGTTCCGCTACTGGTGGAAATCGTGGGGTCTCAAAACCCGACGCGGGAGTTGGGCAAAAACGCTTACCGCCAACTCTACGAACTCGGCTTCGTCAACGATCCTTATTCCGGCGGACGGAATTAGGAGAATTGAGGAGAATTGAGAATTGAGGAGAATTGAGGAGAATTGACAATTCTTCCCATCACCCGATTGGGGGCGGTGCGTCTTGACCCCCTCTCCTCATCCCATCATCCCATCATCCCCCCATCTCCCCATCTCCCCCTCTCCTCATCCCATCATCCCATCATCCCATCATCCCCCCATCTCCCCCTCCAAAAGCCTGTAGGATCGCTCTGGACGGCTTCGACGGAGAGAGAGGATATGGTGGGATTCGGACGAGAGATCTGCGGCAATCTGGAATTGGCGCAAACCCGGGAGTGGCTGGTAACGAACGGCATCGGCGGTTATGGGTGCGGGACGGTTCCGGGGCTGTTGACGCGCCACTATCACGGTTTGTTAGTGGCGGCGTTGGAACCGCCGTTAGGACGGACGCTGATGTTGGTGAAGTTGGACGAGACGGCGGCGTATTTGGGTCGATCGATCGACCTGGCCACGAACCGCTGGGCGGACGGAACGGTGGCGCCGTCGGGGTATTTACAGTTGGAACGGTTTTATCTCGAAGGGACAGTTCCCGTGTGGCAGTTTGGGGTGGCGGATGCCCGACTGTCGAAGCGAGTTTGGATGGAACAGGGACAGAATACGACTTATATTCGTTACAGCTTAGATCGGGCTTCTGCCCCGTTTCATCTGTCGTTAAAGGCGTTCGCGAATACTCGAGACCATCATGGGGCGTCGGTGGTGGGTAACTGGCAGGTGTGGACCGTGGAAGGGGGCATCGACGTGGTAGCCTTCGGCGGTGCGGTTCCGCTGCGGTTGCGAGGTGAGGGAACTTGGACGCCTCACCATCGCTGGTATCGGGAGTTCGATTTGGCGATGGAACGGTATCGGGGAACGGGAAGTTGGGAAAATCACCTACATGCGGCCACGTTGGAGGCGATGTTGGAACCGGGACAGTCGTTGACGGTGGTGGCGAGTACCGAAAACCACGTTGGTATTGACGGGGAGGCGGCACTTCAACGCCGCTACGACTATGAGGAAGGGTTGCGCGATCGCTTTGTCGCCCGCAGTGGGAAATCCTCTTGGTTGGAACAGTTGGCGTTAGCGGCAGACCAATTCGTGGTCGATCGACCCTTGGCGGACGATCCTGCCGGAAAAACGGTCATTGCAGGCTATCCCTGGTTTAGCGATTGGGGACGGGACACGGCGGTGAGTTTGCCGGGTTTGACAGTGGCAACGGGACGGCCGGAACTGGCACGGCCGGTTTTGCGGACGTTTGCTAAATATTTCGATCGCGGCATGATGCCGAATCTGTTCCCCGATGGCAGTCGCAAACCGGCGTATAACACGGTCGATGCGATTTTGTGGTATTTTCAGGCGTTGCGATCGTACTTACTCGCGACGGGAGACAACGCCCTTATTGCCGAGTTGTTCCCGGCGTTGCAGGAGGTTATCGATTGGCATTGTCGCGGCACTCGTTACAACATCCATGTCGATGAAGATGGCTTGTTGTACGCCGGGGAACCGGACGTCCAGTTAACTTGGATGGATGCCAAGGTGGACGACTGGGTGGTGACGCCTCGCCAGGGGAAAGCGGTGGAAGTCAACGCCCTATGGTACAACGCTCTCTCGACGATGGTGGAGTTGGCGGCGGCATTGGACAAACCCACAGCGGAATACGAAGGGTTGGCGAAACGGACGCGGGAGGGGTTCGATCGCTTTTGGTATGCCCCCGGAGGTTACTGTTACGACGCGATCGACGGTCCAGAAGGAGACGACGCCACGTTACGGCCGAATCAGATTTTCGCCGTGTCCTTGCCCCATGCGGTGTTGACGGGGGAACGGGCGAAGTCAGTGGTGGATTTGGTGGGACAGAAACTCGTCACCTCTTACGGGTTGCGATCGATCTCCCCGGACGATCGCCAGTACCGTCGTTATTACGGGGGCGATCGCTGGCAGCGTGACGGGGCGTACCACCAAGGGACGGTGTGGGCTTGGTTGTTGGGGCCTTTTGCCGAAGCCCATTTCCGAGTTTACGGCAACGCAGCCGAGGCGCGGAGTTTCCTCGAACCGATGAGAGAACATCTCTCGGCGGCGGGCCTCGGCAGCCTCAGCGAGATTTTCGACGGCGACCCCCCTCACACGCCTCGGGGCTGTTTCGCCCAGGCGTGGAGTGTGGCGGAAGTGTTACGAGTGATGGAAAAGCTGAGTTAACGATTCAGAAAAACTCAACAACACCCGGAACTCTCGCCGCAAACAGGCGCGTCGTGGGTGCGGGTTTCTCGATAGTTGGCACCCTTGGTTTCTTGAGGGCTGCGAACGGTCGAACGTTGACAATCGAATTTTTTCGCCTGTTCTAAAGGAATGTCTTGATGAGGCAAAATGGGAATCACATCCTGTTGATAAGGACTGTTCGGATTCGTCAAAATTTGGAAGGTTTTATCGCAAACTGCCATCCGTTGACCGCGATGGTAAACATGGCCGTCATCGTCCCGCACTTGTTTCCAAGGACCTTTGTAAACCACCGCTTGATGGCGTTCCCAACAGTCTCCTTCTTTCCCTTTGTAGGCGCGAACGGTCATCGATCGAAACTCGATGCCATCGATAACTTGCCAGGGGTCTTCTTGACGGGATAAAATTTCGATTCCGTAAAATCCCGCCTCTTCAAACATTTCTAAAAAGCCTTCTTCTCGGAACGCGCCGGAAATGCAACCGCTCCAAAGTTCTGGGTCGTTGATAATTTTTTCGGTCGGCGTTTCGTCGCACACGATGTCCGAAATGACAGCGCGTCCGCCCCGTTTCAAGACTCGAAAAATCTCGCGAAATAACTGTTGTTTGTCTTGGGGACGCACTAAGTTCAAGACGCAGTTGGACACCACTACGTCAACGCTGTTGTCGGGAATGGCGGGTTCTTCTAATCGCAGGCGATCGCGCTCGGTTTCTAAGGCGGCTAAATCCTCCAGGGTCTTGACGGGATGGGCGTTTAGCCAAGTTTGAAGTTTTTCTAAATTTAAGGCTAAATCTTGAATTTTGCCCTTGACAAAATCAACGTTGTGGTATCCAATTTTCGCAGAAATCTCAGCTTGATATTTCCGAGCCAGCGCCAACATGGTGTCGTTGAAATCGACGCCGATAACGCGGCCAGTTTCGCCGACTTTTTGGGAAAGAATGTAACAAATTTTTCCCGCACCCGAGCCTAAATCGACGACGGTTTCACCGGGGTTGACGTAGCGAGAGGGGTCGCCACATCCGTAGTCTTTTTCGAGGATTTCGTCGGGTAAAACCTCTAAATAGTGCGTTTCGTATTCCGTGGGACAACACAAGCTGGCTTCGACTTGTTGCGCCCCGGCTTGATAGCGATCGAGAACAGCTTGTTCGACATTGTAATGTTCGACATTGTAAGCGGTGGTTGGGCTATCGGTCATTGAAATATCCTTGAAATGCAATAAGGTCTTTAATTCAGGGTAGCGGTGTTTGGTAGAAGTACGATCGCAGAGGTCGATCGCATTTTCGTCAACCGCCGATCGATTGCGTTACTGTAGTTGTCAAAGAATCGATCTAAGAATCGCACCCTACCCAAGCCTAACCCATGCTCCACTTCCGTTACAGCAGCCTCATCGATGCCCCCGTCGAAGTCGTCTGGAACTTCCACGAACGTCAAGATATCCTGCAACTCCTCACTCCGCCGTGGCAACCTGTGGAAGTCGTCCGCCGAGAAGGAGGACTCAACATCGGGGCAATTAGCGAATTTAACATTTACTTGGGACCGATTCCCCTGCGCTGGGTGGCGCGTCATACGGAATTCGAAAAATATCGCCTGTTTACAGACGAACAAACCGAAGGACCGATGGAGTCGTGGACGCACCGACACCAATTCAGCGAGGAAGACGGAAAAACCCGGTTGACGGATTCGATCGCCTATCAAATGCCAGGATCGCCAATTTCTGAAACGCTAATGGGATGGTTCGTTGAAGAACGGCTTCGGGATATGTTTCGCTATCGCCACGAGGTCACGCAACGAGAATGTAGAGGTTGATGGGATAATGGGATGAGGAGATGAGGAGGGATAGCGTTGGAGAGTTCGGCAGAGTATGTTTGCGCCTATTGTGGCGAGACGAATCCCACGTTTGTGGATTGGAGTGCGGGTTCCCAGCAATCTTACGTCGAAGACTGTCAGGTTTGCTGTCAGCCGAATATTTTGTACCTTCGGTTCGACGAAGAGACCTTAGATGTCGAAATCGATACCGAAACGGAATCTTGATTTTCCCGGTTTTTTAGAAAGTCTCAAATACCGTCAGCCATAACTTGCGTGGCTTCCTCGACGGACATCGGATGACTGAAAAAATACCCTTGCATTTGGGGACAGTCGAGTTGTTGAAGTCGATCGAACTGCGTTTGAGTTTCCACCCCTTCGGCAACGATGCGAAGTTCGAGGGCGTTTCCTAACGCCACCATAGCCGCGATCGCCGCTTCGTTATAACTGTCTTCCCCCAAGGTGTGGACGAAGTTTTGATGGATTTTGAGAGTTTGAATCGGGAAAATCGGTAGAGAACTCAACGACGCATACCCGGTTCCGAAATCGTCGAGGGCGATGGAAACCCCCATTTTCTGAAAAGTTTGAACTCGCTCTCGCACGATTTTCGTATCTTGCAGGGCAACCGTTTCGGGGATTTCTAACTCCAGTTGACTCGGATCGATACTCGTCTCCTCTAAAAACTCCGCCAGACGATCGCTTAAATTGGGGTTTTGCAGTTCGTAAGTCGAAAGGTTCGCCGAAATTTTGCCAACCTGCAATTTCGCCGCGTTCCAGCTTTGAATTTGCCGACAGAGGGTTTCGAGAACCCATTCGCCGATGGCCACAATCGATCCGTTTTCCTCCGCCATCGGTAAAAACTGCGACGGCGACAGCAAGCCTCGTCTAGGGTGTTGCCACCGCAACAGGGCTTCCCACGCCACGATCGCCCCCTCTACCGTCACCTGGGGTTGGTAGTACAGCCGAAACTCGTTCTGTTCCAGGGCTTTTCGCAAACTCTCAATAGCCAAACGGCGTTTCGAGGCTTGGGCTTCCATCGACGGACTGTAAAGCTGATAGTTGTTGCGTCCGGCGTCTTTGGCGCGATAAAGAGCAATGTCGGCTTGTTTGACCAAAGTTTCGGCATCTTCGTCGTCGGAAGGATAAATGGCGATGCCGATGCTGGTACTGACGTAAAGCTGGTGTCCGTCAATCTCAAACGGCGGTTCGAGGACTTTCAACAAACGACGGGCGATTTTCTCGGCGTCTTGGATTTGGCGCAATTGCGGTAACAAAAGGATAAACTCGTCGCCCCCCCAGCGGGCGATGACATCGAACTGACGCAAACAGCGACGAAGGCGATGGCTAGTTTGTTGTAACAGCTTGTCGCCGATGGCGTGACCGAGGGTATCGTTGATGGTTTTGAACTGATCGAGATCCAGAAAACAGACCGCCGCTTTATCGCCGTTGCGTTTGGCGCGGGCGAGGGCGGTTTGAAGGTGTTCGTCGAACAGAAGGCGGTTGGGGAGTCCCGTCAGCAGGTCGTGAAAGGCTCGATATTGGACGATTTCAGCGGTGCGTTGGTGTTGGATGGTGCCGCCGATACTGGCGGCGACGGCTTGGAGAATGGAAATTTCGCTCTCGGAAACCAAGTGGTGCGTTTGAACGCATTCCCAACTCAAATAGCCCCAGTGTTCGTCTTCGATGACGATGGGTAACAGCAGAAAGGCGGCGATGTTCTCAGCGGCTAAGGTCGATCGCAGCGGTTCGGGACTTTGGCTGACAGTTCGGTGAACGTAGCGTCCGCTGTCGAGAACTTGGTAGTCCTCCGGTAACAGGGTAAATACCTCGTCGTCGCCCTCTTCTTCTTGGGAGGCCAGGCGATTTTGTCGAGAAGTTAAATTATCGTTGTGCCACTCGTAGCGGAGGGTGACAGTTGGCGGAACCTGACTCGATTCAGTGTATTCGTAGACGCCGATACGATCGACCCCCGTAGTTTCCCCGACGATGGCTAAGGCTTCGGGAATGACGTTCCTGCGGTTTCCCTGGGCGATGAGGGTTTGCAGGGCGCGAGAGGTTCCCTGTAACAGCGCGTCTCGGTGGTGCAGTTGCAGTTCCGCTTGTTTGCGAACGGTGATGTCTTCGACGGTGCCTTCGATGGCGATGGGGCGTTGGTGGCCGTCCCAGACCATGCGGGCGGTTTCGCGAATCCAAATTTTCGATCGATCGCGCCGATAGACTTGAGTTTCAATACTGCTACCTTCAGGGTGAAAGCGAACTTTCTCGAAAAAGGCGGTTCGATCGCTTGGGTTAACGTATAACTCGACCTCCGGTCGGTTCGCCGCCGAAACGAATTCCTCTGCATCGTCGTAACCGAAGATACTGGCCAGCATGGGGTTGACCATCGTGTAGCGACCCTCTGGCGTTTGTTGGTAAATGCCCGAAACCGCGTTCTCGAAAATATTGCGATATTTTTTGTGATGGAGAACAACACTGAGTTGAACGGTAATCGCCGACACCAGAGAAATTTTTTGCTGGTCCGCTTGTTGGGCTTGGCGGACGAAGAACACCAGAACCCCCAACACTTCCCCTTTCACCAACAGAGGCATGACTAAACCCGCCGAAAACCCGTGGGCGATCGCACTTTCGACTCGCAACAGATCTAAGGTCGGGTCTAAACTGCCTTCTGAGTGGGAATCCACCCGATCGATCGACCACACTTGACCGTACCAGCGGGCTTCAGCGGGAAAAGTCAGGTCTTGCGCCAATTGCCGAAAATGCCAGTCTTTCTGATAGGTTTCACTGTCGGGGTCAGAATTGCTGTACCACGCCGACCGACTTTCGAGTTGCTGGCCGTCAGGAGTGGGAATCCAAACCTCACCGTAATCCCACAGGGTCACTTGACAGATTTTCCGCAACGCCACCCCCAACGCCGCCGTGAAATCTCGCGATTCCACCATCGCCAGAGTAATCGTTTGCAGCAGTCGCGCTTCTTTGAGGACGCGCCGCCGTTCGCTGGTATCGTGACAGAGACCGACGATTTGTCGGACACAACCCTGTTTGTCCAAAATCGGAGAGAGAGACACCAAGAGCGTCGTCGGTTGTCCGTACCGCTGCCACGTCACCTCGTAAGAGAGGGCTTGCTTTTTGTCCCGACAGCGATCGCACTGTTCCCACGTTTCACAGGCGATGAGTTCGGGAAAACAGAGATCGATCGAGCGATCGAGCGCCTCGTCTTCCAGAAGCAACATCCGACGCAGAGCCGGATTCCTGTTAATCAGAACGTAGTCCGTTTCCGTCGCCGACCGTTGCACGTCTAGGATAAAAATGCCGTCGAACGTTTGGTCGAGAACGGCTTTCAGCCAAGTCTCAGTAGACGCCAAAATATCAGCCGTTCTAGGACTGGCTTCGGGTGACTCGGCGTTTCTGGGCATGAGCAGTCTGGGTTGCAAGATATTCGTTCGCGGAAGCAATATGAAGCAGGGTCGTGTCTACATCCATTGTCGGCTAAATTTCTCTATTTCGCTTCCGGATATCCCACAGAGTCCCCGTCGGTAAGATTACAGTCGAACTCAGTGGCGTCGGAGTCCCACCCAAAATCGATTCAATCAATCCGGCCCGTTGCCAAACCGATAGCCTTTACCGTACACCGTATGTACCAGGGGAGCTTCTCCCGATACCGACACTTTACGACGCAACAGGCGAATCGATGCCGCCAAGACGTTACTACTCGGTTGCGTCTCGCTTCCCCACAAATGCTCTTGAATTTGTTGGTGGGTCAACAGTTGCCCCGGATGTTCCATAAAATACGCTAACAGGCGCGTTTCCTTTTCCGAGAGTTCGATCGTGCGTCCGTTGCGGTACGCCAGTTGGTTGTCACAGTCGAGTTCCAAGTCTTCAACCCGCAACCGCCCAGAATTCACCTCTTGCGTCTCGAAACGGGACGATCGCCGCAGCAAGGCCCGCACTCGCGCCAGCAATTCCCGCAGTTCAAAGGGTTTGACCAAATAATCGTCCGCCCCCGCATCCAGACCCAACACGCGATCGTCGAGAGTATCCTTGGCCGTGAGGAACAACACCGGGGTCGTATCTCCCCCTTCCCGACATTTCTGGCACAAGTCTAACCCGCTCAGTTTCGGTAACATCCAATCCAGTACCAGCAAGTCGTAAGACTCGTTGCGAGCGAGTTTCAAGCCTCCTTCGCCGTCGTCGGCCACATCGACGGTATATCCTTCCCGTTGGAGAACTCGGGCTAAGGGCGCAGTCAGTTCGACTTCGTCGTCTACGAGGAGAATTCGCATCTCGCGGAAATAGGGGATTTCGAGGGTTACATCTTTCTTTATCCTATCGTTACGCTGAACGCGCGTCGATCGACCCTCGACCGGTGCAGGGTTGCGGACGAGAGAATTTTTCACCTCAATTTCACTGAAATTATCCCGATCTCCCCCGCCCGGCCTCGTAGTTTGGAATGGTAGATGCACCCTGACGATCGCCCCTGGCTCCTCGCGGGCTAGGGGTTTTTTCTTTGAGCGCGAGCTTCCGGAACAATGGAATTTTGACACTCCCACTAATTGAATTCGTGGGAGTGTCCACTAGAGACGCTCTCTTGGCTAGATCCCCGGCATCTTAAAGATGCCGGGGATCTTTGACAAGCCGTCAATTTCCCGACCCTTGGCCAATCCCCCTAGATCGGGCAATATTTTTCGGATGTTTAACATATTTTGGAAAGTAATAGTGTTATTATTTCCATCGTTCCTACGCTCTGCGTAGGGACGCACCTTTCGGACGCTCTGCGTCGAGTCGTCAAGCACGGGGCGCAGAGCGCCTCAACTCCCGTTCCCACGCCGAGCGTAGGAACGATAAGACGGGTTAATTTGATGCTTTCATCAATGGCAGCGTTATTGAAAATTGGTATAACATATTTTGGAAAGTAATAGTGTTATTATTTGCAAGACTATACAATTCTCAAAGGGAGTTATTTCCGTCAGGATTTCTCCCCATTGTCGAATTTTTGAAATTCGACAAAATAGCGATCGACTCAAACTTGAATCTCAAAATTAAATGGCCATTCCTACCCTCTTCGTTACCCTCGCCATCCTGCTGGGACATCTCGCTGTCGCCTTGGTTATCTATCTTGTAACCGCTCGCCGCCGCCAGTCTTCCAAATCCGTCGTCAACTCCTACGACGATTAACTCAAGACGGGATATCACTTCTAGATCTCACTTCTAGATCCCCGGCATCTCGCAGATGCCGGGGATCTTTTGGATCTTTGGCATCTTTGACGGGCAGTCAGTCTCAATTGTGCGGCCGAACTTCCCTGAATCCAGCTAGATTTAGGGGCGCATTAACATATTTTGCCTAAAAATAGTGTTATTATTTACAATAATACACAGAATCAAAAAAGAGAGTTCTTTCCCTCAGAGCCTCTGCCAATCGTCGAATTCAAAAAAACGTGACAAAATAGAGATCGCTCAACATTGAATCTCCAAATTAAATCGCCATGAATGTCATTTTAATTACATCAGGAATCCTCTTCGGACTCCTCGCCCTCGCGCTAATCCTCTATCTTACAACAGCTCGCCGCTACCAATCCTCAGAATCCGTCGCCAACTCCTACGACGAATGGACTGAAGACGGGATTTTAGAATTTTACTGGGGCGAACACATTCACCTGGGTCATTACGGTTCCCCGCCGCAACGCAAAGATTTTCTGGAAGCTAAAGCCGATTTCGTCCGTGAAATGGTTCGTTGGGGCGGTTTGGAAAATCTGCCGCAAGGAACCACAGTTTTAGATGTGGGTTGCGGTATCGGTGGAAGCAGTCGAATTTTAGCCCGAGAATACGGTTTTTCGGTCACGGGAATTACCATTAGCCCCCAACAAGTCAAACGGGCCCAGGAATTAACGCCGGAAGAGGTAGACGCTAAATTTCAAGTAGACGACGCCATGTCGCTATCCTTTCCTGATGGAAGTTTCGATGTGGTCTGGTCGATCGAAGCCGGTCCACATATGCCCGACAAAGCCGGTTTTGCTAAAGAATTAATTCGGGTTTTGAAACCCGGTGGGATTCTCGTTGTGGCAGATTGGAACCAACGAGACGCTCGCCAAAAACCCTTGAATTTCTGGGAGAGAATTGTTATGAAACAACTCCTAGATCAGTGGTCGCATCCGGAATTTGCCAGTATTGAAGGGTTTTCAGAACTGTTAGAAGAAACCGGATTGGTTGAAGGTTCCGTGACAACAGACGATTGGACAGAAGAAACACTTCCCTCTTGGATCGATTCCATTTGGCAAGGCATTATTCGACCGCAAGGCTGGTTGAAATATGGAGTTTCTGGGTTTGTTAAATCTGTGCGAGAAGTGCCGACGATCCTGTTAATGCGGCTGGCGTTTGGTGCGGGACTTTGTCGCTTTGGAATGTTCCGGGCGGTGCGTGGGGAGTCTTCGCCGGAATTGGTGGAAACTGCCTCGAGTCAAACGGCGAAAAATTAACGATAAGTCAGGAGGAGTGGCGGGCGATCGACCCCTTCAAAAAACTGAATTTCCAAGAAAGCCAGTAGAGTCAGAAACCGGGTATCTTCAACGGTAGATATCTGGTTTTTGACCTTTGAGTAGCCTGGTTTGACAGTCCCAGGGAGAAGCCGAGATCGATCGCCCCCCTAAATTGGTTAAATTAAAAAAATAGCCCACAAAACAGCGAGTCGATACAGAGTGCCATGCTGCTTGGTAGTAACTATCCTTCCTCCACGTTACGCGATCGCACCCTCGAAACCACCCTGCGCGAACGGCGATCGCGCCTCGCCGAACGAGTCGATTTTCCCGTCGTCCTCTGGTCCGGACGCAGTAAATCCCGCAACTTTCCCGCCAACCGCTACCCCTTTCGCGCCAGCAGTCATTTCCTCTACTTCGCAGGGCTTCCCCTGGAAAACGCCGCCATTCGACTCGAAGGGGGTAAATTAGAACTGTTTCTCGACGACCCGGAACCGGGAGACGCCCTCTGGCACGGAGAACAGCCCAAACGCCACGAAATCGCCCGTACCATCGGGGCCGATGCGGCGTTTCCCCTGTCGGAACTGCCCGCCCGCGCCCAAAACGCCGCCACGATCGCCGTTCTGGACGCTTCGGTACGACAGCAGCAAGCTTTGGTGTTAGAGCGATCGATCTCCCCTCTCGACTCACTGCAAGGGATCGATCGTCAACTCGTCCGCGCCATCGTCCAACTGCGCCTGACTCACGATGCGGGGGCGTTGGTGGAGTTGCGTCAGGCGGCGGCTGTGGCGGTGGAAGCCCACAAAGCGGGAATGGCCGCCACCAAAACCGCCCATTGGGAAGCCCAGGTGCGGGGGGCGATGGAAGGGGTCATCCTCAGCCACAACATGACCTGTTCCTACAACAGTATCGTCACAGTACGGGGCGAAGTGCTGCACAACGAGGCGTATCACAATCCCATCGACGCCGGAGACTTGTTACTGGCGGACGTGGGGGCGGAAACCCGCTATGGTTGGGCGTCTGATATTACCCGCACCTGGCCGGTCAACGGGCGCTTTTCCCCCACGCAGCGGGCGATTTACGATGTGGTGCTGGCCGCCCACGATCGCGCCATCGAAGCGGTTCGTCCCGGCGTCGAATATCGCAACGTTCACTTACTCGCCGCCAAAACCCTCGCCGAAGGCTTAGTTGATTTGGGTATTCTTCGAGGCGATCCTGAGAGTTTAGTGGAAACCGACGCCACCGCTCTGTTTTTCCCCCACGGGATCGGTCATTTACTGGGGTTGGACGTTCACGATATGGAGGATTTGGGAGATTACGCGGGATACGAGAAAAACCGGGCGCGAAGCGATCGATTCGGTTTGTGTTTCCTGCGCTTGCACCGTCCCCTGCAACCGTCCATGCTGGTGACGATCGAACCCGGATTCTACCAAGTTCCCGGCATTCTCAACGATTCGGCGAACCGGGAAAAATACAAAGATGCGGTCAACTGGGAACGGTTAGCGACTTTCGCCGACGTGCGCGGAATTCGCATTGAAGACGATGTTCTCGTAACCGAAGAGGGGTGCGAAGTCATCACCGCCACCTTACCGACGCAAGCCGAAGCGATCGAACAGTTGGTTTCCGGTTAACTGTCTCCCGTTAACTCTCAAAAACCGGGTATTGTAGAGATACCCGGTTTCTCAAGCTCGCTACCATCGCGCCCCGTAGAGCGTAAATAGTTCTCCCGGTTTCGTTCTCAGCCGGGAAGTTCCGGTCGATCGCACCAATTTTTCCCAATCCTTCAACGGTTCCAGAAACACTTCCGCCCCGAGATAGGTTTCCAGAATCGCCCAGTCTTCCGCCAGTTCCGAATCGGGATCGATCGCGTCGAAAATAAACTGTCCGCCGGGTTTGAGGACGCGGCGCACACTGTTAATCACCCGTTCCCAATACTCGAGAGGATAGTAACAACTGACCCCAGTAGAAATCACCAAATCAAAGAAATCGTCCTCGTAATCCTCAAGATGGTGGGCGCCGCCTTGGGTAACGCTTTTGAAGAGTTTAGAGTTGAGTTGGGGGGCGCGGGATTTGAGGGCGTCGCCAGCCACCGAACTGATATCCCGTCCGTAAAATAAGGCTTGCCAACTCGTCCAGGGATAAATCAAAAAACTGACGCCACAGCCGAGATCGAGACAGCGTTGGTTTTTCTTCGGTTTGGCAATTTCCCAAAACGGCGAGGCGATACGCTGTTGAAGTTTTCCCGTCGTCCACTCGCGAAAAACGGGCATCGCTTCCACTTCATCAGGAAGATCGACAGCTTCGCCGCTGTATTCTCGGTTGTAGCGTTTAGCAACGCGATCGATGCGATCGGACAAAGACATTAGACAATTTTGTAAACCAGCTCAGCAACCCACCTCTTACCGTCCCCCTTTCAGAGCTTTGGTAAAGTTTTGGCGATAGGACTTATTGGCGACGACGAGAACCGGCCACAACAGGGACAGGGTAATTTGGTTTCCCAACCCCCGCTCGAAATTGGTGCGGTGGAATCCTTGCCAGAATTTCCAGACTCCGCCCGCATAAACCGCGATGAGAACTAAACCAATGAGAGTAGACATACCGGTTAAGGCTAACAAACCGTGCGATCGAACTCGATTTCTAGTGTACTCGACTTTTACAGCGAACAGTGAGACCCCGGGTGATGATGGGACGATGGGACGAGGGGATGAATTGTAGGGTGATGAATCGTAGGGTGCTGTGACGCGGGCGCAAAAATGTGGCGGAAATCCGGAAAATGGAATTCCCGCGTCACGCACCACCCCCACCGATCTCTTGCATCACCCACGGGTATCTCAAAAACCGATGTAATGGAAGTGGCTGATAAAGATGAGAGAGTTTGCGATACTGGACATTTAACCGCCTCTTTATCATTTTCCTGAACTCTCAATACCGTTTCATCTCAAAAGTTTCCCATGAACGATACCGTCCTCGACGTTCGCCACTTACAAGTTCAATTTCAAACCGACGATCGACTCGTTCGAGCGGTGGACGGGATCGACCTACAAGTGCAACGAGGTCAAACCCTGGGAATTGTCGGCGAGTCGGGATCGGGTAAATCGGTCACGTCTCTGGCCGTCATGGGACTGGTTCCGACGCCCCCCGGCCGCGTGACGAACGGCGAAATTTGGTTTTCCGACCCCCTGTTTCCCAATCTTCCCCCTGTCGATTTGCTGCGTCTGTCACCGAAACGCCTGCAATCTTACCGAGGGGGGCGCATCGCTACGATTTTCCAAGAACCCATGAGCGCCCTCAATCCGGTGTATACCATCGGTTTTCAAATGATTGAGGCGATTCGACTCCATCAAAAGGTTACGACCGAACAAGCCAAACAACAGGCGATCGCCCGTTTGCAAGAAGTGCAACTTCTCCCCGACGAGGACAGCTTGCGAGAACAAGCGATCGAAGAATTGCGCCAAACCGCCGGGGATAAACCTCCCAAACGGGACGTTCTCAAACAGATCGAACGGCGCAAACAGGCGATGCTCGATCGCTATCCCCACCAACTCTCCGGCGGACAACTGCAACGGGTGACGATCGCCATGGCCGTGTCCTGCGATCCCGCACTCCTCATCGCCGACGAACCCACCACCGCCCTCGATGTGACCGTTCAAGCCACTATCCTCAACCTGTTGCGGGAACTGCGCCAACGCCATCAAATGTCGATGATTTTCATTACCCACGACTTGGGCGTGATTGCAGAAATCGCCGATACGGTGGCGGTAATGTATCGCGGAAAAATCGTCGAAACGGGGTCGGTGCGCGACATCTTTACCCGTCCCCAACATCCCTACACCAAAGGACTCCTCGCCTGTCGTCCCCAGCCCGAGCGACGCCTGCGCTTTCTTCCCACCGTGGCGGATTTTATGGAAAGTCTGGCTGTGGAAAACGGCGAAGCCAATTTACGAGAAACCCAAGAAACCCCTTCAGCGTCAACCGCTACAGAATCGGACATTCCCGAAGCTCGTCGCGAGGAATCCCAGGAAACGCAACCGTCTTCGGCTGAGGCGACGACGCCTCCTTCGTCTCAATCCCCCGTTCCCCAAGAGGCGATCGTGTCGGATTTGGAAATGGCGCAACGACTGGCTCACCTGCAACGTCAAACGCCCCTGTTAGAAGTCAAGGATTTACAAGTGGGCTACCCCGTTCGAGGCTTGTTCAGACGGGCGCGACGGTACATGATGGCCGTCAACGGCGTTTCGTTTCAGGTGTATCCGGGGGAAACTTTGGGCTTGGTGGGCGAGTCCGGTTGTGGGAAAACCACCCTCGCTCGTACCTTGCTGCGCTTGGTGGAACCCATGAGCGGCGATATGTTGTTTGAAGGGCGCAATGTCTCGAAGTTGACGCAGAAGCAGTTGCGGTTTTTGCGTCGGGATATGCAGGTGATTTTTCAAGATCCGTTTAGTTCCCTCAATCCCCGGATGAGCGTGGGGGCGGCGATTCTGGAACCGATGAGGATTCACGGGTTCGGACGCAGCGAAACGGAACGGCGGGAACGAACGGCGTGGTTGTTGGAACGGGTGGGGTTGAGTCCCGATTGCACGAACCGCTATCCTCACGAGTTTTCGGGGGGACAGCGACAGCGAGTCTGTATCGCTCGCGCGTTGGCGTTGAATCCGAAGTTCGTGATTTGTGACGAGTCGGTGTCCGCCCTCGATGTTTCGGTGCAGGCGCAGGTGTTGAATTTGTTGAAGGAACTTCAAGGGGAGTTCGGACTGACGTATATTTTTATTTCCCACGATTTGAGCGTGGTTAAGTTTATGAGCGATCGAATTATGGTCATGAATCGCGGCAAAATTGAGGAAATCGGTGCCGCCGATCGCGTGTACCGGGAACCCCAGCAAGCCTATACCCAGCAACTCATCGCCTCGATTCCCAAAGGGTATCCCGTCGAAGCCTTTCCGCGATCGTCCTAACAGCGCAACTTCTCTGAGGCTCGATCGGAGATTAAAGATTCCTAACAAATTCTACCCAATATTACTGACTAGCTATATAGTGGCATTGAGAGCGTTAGGAGAAAAAGTCACTATGACTGTTCGCGCGACGACCCATCCGTTAAAAACCCACGGGATTACCTTAACCAGTAACATCACGAGTACCACGGTGACGGGCGATCGAATTTCCCGCCTCGAAACCTCTCCCGATCCCGGCGAATCCTCGGTTCACTTGGAATTTAAAGTGCAACCGCAATCGGGAACGTCGGACATGGCTTGCGGCGCGGAGGAACTCGATTTCATCCTCGAAGCCGACGACGCCGTCGAACTGGGGGTTTCTCTGCTGGAAATGGGATTGGGTCAAACCGATCGATCCCGCTTGCAAGAAATTTTCGATCGACTCTCCCATTTAATTTCTCATTGATAGTCTGTTAAAATCCTGCGGTCAAAAAACGCAGAAATCGACCGATTTATCAAAAGGCCAAAAGAGCGATCGCCTTTGAACTTTTGGGATTGAGAACCTCTCCTTCAAGGATTGCAATCTGACAAGAACTCCGATTTGGAATACGACTTTAAACGCACTCAAAACCCCGAGCTATTAAGAAGTTCGGGGTTTTGTGCTGACTTTTTTTGCAAATTTTTATTTAGTGTTTTTTGGGTAAATTTTGTTTCTATTGCTTAATAAAAGCGATTTTATATAACAAAAAATAGTATTTTTATGCATAAAAAATATAATTTTTAGATCGCAAAACCAAAGCTTTGAATTTTGGAGATTGTTATAAATATTTATAATTCGCCAACAATTGTGGCGATCGCCTGGAGGCGAAAACTTTACCGAATCTTTCAATTTGTTTCCCCAACGACGCAGACCCGTTAATATCGTGAATAGAGTTATCGAACCACGGGCGCGTAAAAAGCGTTACGGAGCCATATTAGCCACGGTTAGGGGAGTGCAATCATGAAAAGCCGACCATTATCGCCGCCAATCTGGGGTTATCTCGCCGTTGCGTTAGGGACAGCCCTAACGAGTCCCGTCGAAGCCAAAGAAGCCAAATCGATCGAACCCGATGTCAAACCCGCTTCCAACATCCAGAGAACGCTGACAACCAAACAGTTAGAAAGCGTTTTCGAGCAACAAGGCGCCAATCCCGGCGACCTCCGCCGCGCCGACGCCCTGAACCTATCTACACCTGAATCCGAACCGAATCCAGAAGAATCTCTCGCCGAAGCCGAAACCGAGAGCGAAGCCGTCGCTCAAAGTGGCGACGAGACGAGACGGGGACGAACCACAGGCGGTCTGTTCTTTGAATTTAACGAACCTTCAATTATTCAATCGTTCAAAGGGCCGATTCCCAACCAATCGCCCATCGTCTACGATACAGAACTCCTCGAAAGCATCGATTACGGATTGCTCCTCGGGAGTAGTGACGTGGGAATCTCCAACGCCCCAGGCGTTTACGGCGGCCTGCAACTGGGCTATCGTACCGCAGGGGGTCGATCGCTCGTCCTGTCCGGTCAAGGGGGCGAATACATCGCCGGAGGCGCTCTCACCTACACCCAAGCGGCACTGGTCGGCGACGAGTACCGAGTGGGATATCGCCTGCGGGGTGGCTTTACCAACACCCGCGACAACGCCTTCCTCAGCGACGAAGACGACGACGACGTGCGGGAAGTCTACCTTCCCATCGGCGACGAACACGAACCCTGGGTCAACCGCCTCGGCTTTGAAGGACAAGTCTTTATCCCCATTAGCAGCGACGGCGATACCGTCCTGATGCCGGGAATCAGCTATCAAAAAATTCGCATTCAAAACCGAGCCTTTACCGATAACCTCTACGCCGTTGACGAAGAGGGAAACCGTCTCTCTGTCAGCGACAACGGTAAAGACGACCTGCTGTTACTGAGTCTCTTCGCCCAGCAAGACAACACCACCCGCGACGAATACGGATTTCCCATCCGAGGCAACCTGTTCCAGTTCGGCACCGAACAGTCCGTTTCCATCGGAGATTCCAGCGTCGATTTCAACCGTCTCAGCGGCGCGTACATTCAATACATCTCCCTCAACGACGACGCGCCCCACACCCTGATTCTGGGCCTTCAAGGCGGCGCCATCATTGGCGATGTACCGGGCTACGAAGCCTTCAACTTGGGCGGTTTCGACTCCGTGCGCGGCTTCACTACGGGAGACGTGGGAACGGCGGAAAGTTTCCTCCAAGGTCGCCTGGAATACCGCTTTCCTATTTTCTCCTGGGAAGACGGCTTGTTTGAGAAAATGCGCGGTTTGGTGGCGGTGCAATACGCTTCGGATTTGGGTACGGGTGGAAACGTCATCGGCGAACCGGCCGAAGTCCGCGATAAACCCGGCGACGGCTTCGGTTTCAGCGTGGGACTTCACTTCTTAAACGTGGATTTTCCCATCGTTCCGATTGTCGAAACCGTTCGCATGACGGCAGGGGTGAGCGATCGAGGCGATTTTTCCTTCTACTTTAGCCTCGGTCCGACCTTCTAAACGGCAAACCCGAACGCCTATCAAATCTCAATCTTTGCATCTCGGGGGCGATCGCAAGGCATCGCCCCTTTTTCGTGCAGACACGATAGAATCAAGCCAATCGGGAAAGTCTCACCGCCCCTGGCAACAGTCAAGACATCTATGTTTTTCAACCTGTTCTTAATCTTCATTTTTATCTCGTCGCTGCAACCCCTCGTCCAAAGACGCATTACCGAAGCTCGCCGTTTGGCGGCAATTCAAGGATTCGAGCAACGGCGGGGCAGTCGGGTCATTTTGATGATTCATCGCCAGGAATCCATTAGTTTGCTGGGGATTCCCATTTCTCGCTTCATCAATATCGAAGATTCCGAACGAGTGCTGCGGGCGATTCGCCTGACGCCTCCCGACGTTCCCATCGATTTGATTCTGCACACACCGGGAGGCTTGGTTTTGGCCACCGAACAAATTGCCAGAGCGTTGGTGCGTCACCGGGCAAAAGTGACGGTTTTCGTTCCCCACTATGCCATGAGTGGCGGTACCATGTTAGCCATGGCTGCCGACGAAATCGTAATGGACGAAAACGCGGTGTTGGGACCGGTCGATCCTCAGTTGGGAAATGTGGCGGCGGCCAGCGTGTTGAAGGTTCTCGACGACAAACCCATCAACGCAGTAGACGACCAAACCCTTATGACGGCGGATATGGCGAGAAAGGCGATTCGCCAGGTGCAGAAATTCGTGAGAACTCTCCTCGAAGACAATTTTCCGAAGCAGAAAGTCGATCCTGAGAAGATCGATCGAATCGTCGAAACTCTGACTACGGGAGTCGTCACCCACGATTACCCCATTTCCGTCGAAGAAGCTAAAGAAATGGGATTGCCCGTGACGGAAGGACTTCCCTCGGAAATCTACAGTTTGATGGATTTGTACCCGCAACCGATGACGGGGCGGCCGTCGGTGCAATATATTCCCATGCCCTATCAGGGTCGTCCGTCGCTGCCGGAAGGCACGCAACGGGAATAGTTTCGGCGGTTTGGTTCTCTATCGAGATCCCCGGCATCTCCAAGATGCCGGGGATCTCCCAAGTTTTTCGCCAGAAAGCCGCGATCTCAAAAACAGCAATTGTCCGGAACTTTTCGATCGAACTGGGGATCGAGAACAGAGGAGAACCATACAACCTCGACTTCTCCGATTCCCTCCCCCCGCCCAGCATCCATGAACGATTTACCATCCATTTGTGCCTGTTGTTTGCCCGTTTCCGTCACGACAAAACGCCGTACCCTACAAGTATCGATCGCCCTAGCCTTGAGCTTTGCCCTCCTCGAATGGATAACCAGTCGCCTCAGTCACAGCCTGTCTCTGCTGGCGGATTCCGGTCATATGGCGATCGATGGTTTGGCCTTGGCGTTGGCACTGTGGGCGACTTGGAAGCTGCGACGACCGACGCAATCCCCCGGAAAACGGGAAATCTGGGCGGCTTTGGTTAACGGACTCAGCCTGTTTGTCATGGCTGCTTTAATCGCCGTCGAAGCCTTACATCACTGGCACGCCCCGCCGACAGAGATTCTCAGTTTGCCCATGTTGGGCGTTGCCATCTTAGGCTTGATGGTAAACGGCATCAGTGCAGCCTTGTTGCACCGCGACAGCCAGCGCGATTTGAACCTACGGGGGGCATTTTTACATATTGTCGCCGATCTGTTGGGGTCGGTGGGGGCGATCGCCGCCGCGATCGCCATTTACTGTTTTGATTGGCATTGGGTCGATACGGCTGTGGGGTTCGGCATTTCTGCCCTAATTGCTGTCAGTGCCTTTCCCGTGGTACATCAAAGTTGGCAAGCCTTGCGGTCGGGTTCGGTGTCTTCGGAGGCGGCAACGCCCCTAGAAGCTTCGGGATGGATGGAACTGGGTACAACCGATCTCGCCCAGCAGATTCGCGCCAAGTCTGAAGTTCCTATTAACTTTCCATCGAAGGAATCTCCTACTTGACGGGCGACTTTATAATAATCTCCGACTCGAACCGCTAACGATTGTCGATCGAACTCTCACGCAACTATGAATAAAGTCATCTATTCTACAGATAACGCCCAAGTCCGCATCGAAGACGATCGCACGGGCATGAGCTTGGAAACCCTCAAACGGGCTTTTGCCGACCATCTCTTCTACCTACAAGGAAAAGACGAATCGATCGCCACTCTTAAAGACTACTACTGCGCCCTCGCCTACATGGTGCGCGATCGACTCCTCCACCGCTTCATCAAAACCACCCGCACCTACCGCGAAGAAAACGTAAAAGTCGTCTGTTACCTGTCCGCCGAATTCCTCATGGGGCGACATCTCGGTAACAACCTCGTCAACCTGGGTTTGGACGAAAAAGTCCGTCAAGTCGTCGAAGACTCCGGCCTCGACCTCGACGAACTCATCGAACAAGAAGAAGACCCCGGCCTCGGAAACGGCGGTTTGGGGCGTCTGGCTGCCTGTTTCCTCGACTCCCTCGCCACCCTGGAAATTCCCGCCATCGGCTACGGTATCCGCTACGAATTCGGCATCTTCCATCAAATGATTCGAGACGGATGGCAAGTAGAAGTCCCCGATAACTGGCTGCGGTTCGGCAACCCGTGGGAAATCGCCCGTCCTGAAGATACCGTTGAAGTCAAACTCGGCGGCCATACCGAAATCTACCACGACCCCAAAGGAAATTATCGCGTTTGCTGGATTCCCGATCGCACCGTCATCGGCATTCCCCACGATACCCCCGTTCCCGGCTACGACACCAACACCGTCAACCCCCTGCGCCTCTGGAAAGCAGAAGCCAGCGAAGAATTCAACTTCGACGCCTTCAACGCCGGAAACTACGATCGCGCTGTCGCCGAAAAAATCGACTCGGAAACCATCTCCAAAGTTCTCTACCCCAACGACAACACCCCCCAAGGACGAGAACTGCGTCTGGCGCAACAGTACTTCTTCGTCTCAGCCTCGTTGCAAGACTTGATTCGCATTCACCTGCGAACCCAAGACAGCCTGGAAAACTTCCACGAACGGTTCGCCATCCAACTCAACGATACCCATCCCGCTGTCGCCGTGGCCGAACTCATGCGCCTGTTACTCGACGAACACGGCTTAGACTGGGATACCGCCTGGAACATCACCCAACAAACCTTCGCCTACACCAACCACACTTTACTCCCAGAAGCCCTCGAACGCTGGTCGGTCAAGCTGTTCGAGCGTCTGCTTCCCCGTCACTTGCAACTGATTTACGAAATCAACCACCGCTTCCTCGAAGACGTGCGCACTTGGTTCCCCGGCGACGACGAACGAGCGTCGCGTCTCTCGATTATTGAGGAAGGCTACGAAAAACAAGTTCGCATGGCGCATTTAGCCTGTGTGGGATCTCACGCCATCAACGGCGTGGCGGCGTTACATACGGAACTGCTCAAAAGCGACACCCTGCGCGATTTCGCCGTTCTCTGGCCGGAAAAATTCTTCAACAAAACTAACGGCGTCACCCCTCGCCGCTGGATTCTCTTGAGCAACCCGGAACTGGCGTCGTTGATTACGGATAAAATCGGCCGAGGCTGGCTGAAGGATTTAGATGAAACCCGCAAGTTAGAAGCCTTCATCGACGATGCGGAATTCTGTCAGCGGTGGCGGGAAATCAAACACATCAACAAGCAGCGTTTGGCGAGTTATATTAAAGCGACGCGCAATATTGATGTCGATCCGAATTCGCTGTTCGACGTGCAAGTGAAACGGATTCACGAGTATAAACGCCAGCATTTGGCAGTGCTGCACATCATCACGCTCTACAACCGCATTAAACGCAATCCTAATATCGATATTTTGCCGCGCACGTTTATTTTTGGCGGGAAAGCTGCGCCGGGTTATTTTATGGCGAAACTCGTCATTAAACTCATCAACGCCGTGGCGGAAGTGGTGAATAAAGATCCTGACGTTCGCGGACGGTTGAAGGTGGTGTTTTTGCCCAATTTCAATGTTTCTCTGGGTCAGCGAATTTATCCGGCGGCGGATTTGTCGGAGCAGATTTCTACGGCTGGAAAAGAAGCTTCGGGAACGGGTAATATGAAGTTTGCGATGAACGGGGCGCTGACGATTGGAACTCTCGATGGTGCGAATATTGAGATTCGCGAAGAAGCGGGAGAAGAGAACTTCTTTTTGTTTGGATTGACGGCGAAAGAGGTTTACGAACTCAAGGCCGGCGGTTACGATCCGATGGAGTATTATGACAATAATATGGAGCTGCGTTGGGCGATCGATCGAATTGCGAAAGGCGATTTTTCACCGGGAGAGCGCGATCGCTTTAAACCTATTGTGGACGATTTACTCGGTCGCGATCCCTATGTTCTGTTGGCAGACTATCAGTCTTATATTGAATGCCAAGAACAGGTCAGTAAAGCCTATCGCGATGTAGAGAGTTGGACGAAAATGTCGATTCTCAACGCTTCTCGCATGGGTAAATTTTCCAGCGATCGAACCATTAAGGAATACTGCGAGCAAATTTGGGGCGTCCAACCTACCCCCATCGAACTCGAGGAATATTCTCAAGAAGAAGCCGTCTTAAAAGTTGAAACCATCAACGGCGAACCGAAGGCTTAATCTACTGTTTCGATCCCCTAGCGATCGTGCGATCGCTAGGGGATTTTTTGACTGGCAAAATCTTGACAATAAGCCAAAAATATGATAAAAATCCATTCGATAGAAATTCGAGAGATTGCACCGATGGCGTAAGGAAACGCCCTCAATGTTTGAGATTCGGATTCCGTATAATTTCCCGTAACGGCGTTGTTATGGGACGCTGCGAGGGGTTCTATCGATCGCAATGTTCGTCTTGCGCCTTCCGCACCACCCCCAACAAAGTCGAAACGATGGTACAGCGTTTGTTTCGATCGCCGTCTCGACTCACGAGGGTGACGCGGCCGAGTTGTCCGTGAGTGCGACCCCGTTCGTCAAAGCGAACCCGCCGCCAGCCTCCAGATTCCCGTAAAGTCGTATTGTCTTCGTCAAAACGAACCTGCGGCGACAAACTGTCCCAATAAACGGGATCGCCATCGGCCCGATGAACGGAAAACTCGATCCGTTCCTCCCGTTCTCGAAAACTAACCTGCCAAATGCTTTTCTGCATTGTCGCGCGGTTTTGGGCAGTACGGAAGGCCAGGTAGACGCTTTCGTTGGCGTCGCTGAGTCGCTGTCGGTTGACGAACGCCAGCCAACCCGGTGCGACGATGGCTGTGAGAATGCCAATCAGCGTCACCACCACCAATGTTTCAACAACGGTAAATCCGGACGCCCCCTGACAATGTGGCTCGATCGACATAGATGCAACCCCGAGACGGGTCAAACAATTTGAGCCGACCCTACCCGATCGATCGACCTCCGGCAAACCGAAATCTTACGGAATTGCCAGAATTCTCTAAGTTGCGCGTTTTTTCGTAAAATCGCTGTCGGTTTCCGGTTCACCTTCTTCCTCGGGAACGAGGTCGTAAATTTTATCGAAGCGAAAATCGTTCACCCAAACCGTTAACGTCTCCGTTAAAAATGCCAACTCTTCCGGAATCTCTCCAATTAACGCCCGAACGACCGCTTCGTTAGCCGACATCGCTCCCTGTCGCAACTGGGCGCACCACTGAGGCGGCATCGCGGCCAAATCCTCCGCTGTCAGTTCCGGTATCTTCTGCGCGACGTCCGATCGATCGTCATCTACCCTCTCGTACAGATAAGAAACCCCCAAATATCGGGCGATTTTCTCGAAAACTTCCTCTTCCCGAAAGGGCTTGCGAACGAAATCGTCGCAACCGACTGCTAAAACCGACGCTCGCTCTTCTTCAAACGCACTAGCCGTCAGTGCAACGATCGCTCTCGGACTCGCCGAACCCGTTGCCTTCTGTTGCGCTTTAATCTGCCGCGTGGCCTCGTAACCGTCCATCACGGGCATCCGAATATCCATCCAAATTAAATCCGGTTGCCACGCTTTCCATTGTTCGATGGCCGCCTGTCCGTCTTCAGCCCCTCGCACCTCGAACCCCGTCAACTCTAGCAATTTCACCAAAAACTGGCGGCTTTCTCGGCGATCGTCGACGACTAACAAACGCGGCGCCGGGCGATCGACCGCCAAACCGACAACGCGGCGTTTTGGCGTTTCGGAATCCTCCTCGATCGATATGGCTTGAGTTTCCACCGTCACCGCAATATCGAACTGGGCGATCGTCCCCACGCCTCGAACGCTGTCGAGGGCGATATCTCCCCCCATCAACTGCACCAACTGGCGGCTGATGGGCAACCCCAACCCCGTCCCTTCCTCCGATCGATACCCGGTTTGCGTTTGCACGAACGCCTCGAAAATCATGTCTAACTCCTCCGGGGGGATACCGAGGCCGGTGTCTTCCACCTCGAAATACAACTGCACTCGATCGCCACTCTGCGGCGTCGCCCCCACCCGCAACGTCACACCCCCAGATTCCGTAAACTTAATGGCGTTACTGAGTAAGTTAATTAACACCTGGCGCAACTTCCCTTCGTCCGTGCGCACGCAAGACGGTACGTCGTCGCTACAGAACACCTCGAAACTCAACCCCTTGGCTTGGACACGCCACATCAACATCTCCTGTAACCCCTGCAACAGTCGATCGATCTCCAGGGGGGCTTCCTTCAACGACACTTTCCCCGCCTCGATTTTCGACAGTTCCAGCACGTCGTTAATCAACGTCAGCAAATGTTCGCCGCTGCGGCAGATAATCCGTAAATACTCTTGCTGTTCCGCCGTCAGTGTTTCGTCCCGTTCCATTAACTGGCTAAACCCTAAAATCGCGTTTAACGGGGTTCGCAGTTCGTGGCTCATTTTCGCTAAAAACTGGCTTTTGGCGCGGCTAGCCCCTTCAGCTTGGCGGCGGTTGCGAATTTCTTCCTGTAAACGACGGTTTCGATCAGCCAGCGCCTGTGTCAAGCGTCGCATTTTTAAATGCAATTGTAACCGCGCCAGCACTTCGTCCCGTTCAAACGGTTTCGTAATATAATCGACCGCCCCCAATGACAAACCTTTGACTTTATCGACAGAATCGGAAAGCGCACTCATGAAAATCACGGGAATTTCCCGCGTCAGGGGATTGTTTTTCAACCGACGGCAGGTCTCGAACCCGTCGATTCCCGGCATGAGAATATCGAGAATGATTAAATCCGGAAGCTGTAACGCCGCCACGCGCAGCGCACTTTCCCCATCTTGAGCTACGCGCAGCGAAAATCCCGCCGCTTCTAAATGAGCCGCCAAAACACTAAGATTCGTGGGATTGTCGTCTACGATGAGAACGACCGCAGTGGGTTGGGGTTCGAGAGTCATCGATCGATAAACCAGGAATTTGCCACGAAAATCGCCGCAATCGAACTATACTAACTCGCTGATGGGATGATGGTACGATCGAGATCGTGGATATTTTCTCCCCCTCTCCCTATCTCCTCATCTCCGTCCGACGAGCCAATAAGTGGTCATTTCTCCTTTTCCTTTAACAGAGACTAAACCTCGCTCTTCAAAAATAAACCGATCGACCAGACGACGGTAAGTATCCCCCGTCACTTGAACGCGCCCCGGAATTCCTGTCGATTCCATGCGACTGGCCACATTGACGGTATCCCCCCAAAGGTCGTAAATAAACTTACGAATGCCGATGACCCCCGCCACCACTGCGCCGCTGTTGATACCGATGCGAATTTGAATTGGCGTATCGGCATAGGGCTGAAAGGCTTCGATAGCGTCGAGCATATCTAAAGCCATGTTAGCGATCGCTTCAGCGTGGTCGTCTCGGGGAACGGGAAGTCCTCCGGCTACCATATAAGCGTCGCCGATGGTTTTGATTTTTTCTAACCCATGTTTTTCGGCGAGTCGATCGAAAATCGAGAAAATTTGATTGAGCAGATTGACAATTTCCACTGGAGAAACTCGGGAGGATAGGGCTGTAAATCCCACGATATCCGCAAACAACACTGTGGCGTCGTCAAAGCGATCGGCAATGGCACTTTCGAGTTGTTTGAGGCGATCGACCACCGCTCGCGGCAAAATATTGAGCAGTAAATGTTCGGATTTCTGCTTTTCCGCTTTTAGAGCTTCTTCAGCCAATTTCCGCTGAGTAATATCGTCAAGAACTCCTAAAATCCCGATTACTTCCCCTCTTTCGTTGTGAATGGGCAGTTTGTTAATATCCAGCCACACCCGTTTACCGTCGGGGCCAGTTTTTTGCTTGGTGGCGACCACGTGCAGTTCTGGCGTGTCGGACTCGATAATCCGGCGGTCTTGTTCGCGAAACTGCTCGGCGATCGCAGGATCGGCAAACATATCGTAATCGGTTTTTCCCACCACATCATCGGGACTCCTCAGTTGCGCCGCGTCAGCCCAGTTTTGGTTGCAACCGAGAAAGACTAAATTGGTATCTTTCCAAAACACCTGTTGGGGAATGTTATCGAGAATTAGTCGTAAATACTGTTCTTTTTCCCGTAAAGCCGCCTGCGCGCGAGAGCGATCGTGAATTTCCTGTTGCAGCTTGGCGTTTTGTTCGGCCAGTTGTTCTTGCAGTCGTTTGAGTTTGAGCTGATTTTCAATCCGCGCCAACACTTCCGCAAACTGAAACGGCTTCGCAATATAATCGACGCCCCCCGAGGAAAAGGCTTTGACTTTATCCATTACGTCGTCCAGCGCACTGATGAAAATTACCGGAATACCTTCGGTTTTGGCATTGGCTTTCAGACGCTTACAGACCTCGAACCCATCCGTTTCCGGCATATTGATATCCAGTAAAATCAGATCTGGCGGTTCGGTTTCGGCTACCACCAACGCCATTTTTCCCGTCGTGACGCTGCGGGTTTCGTAGCCTTTCCGCGCCAGCATACGCGAGAGCAACCGTAAATTTTCCGGTCGATCGTCGACGAGTAACAACGTGGCTTTTGGCTCAGTTGGCGAGTCTGGGGGGATGTGGGTCATAGTACCTGACGAAGATGTTCGCTCCATGACTGCGATCGCTCGCGCTGTTTCCCAGCTTTTCCCGGCGTATCCGTCTTCTGAGCGAAGATCGTCCACCGTCGATGCAAATCATCTGCAATTAAGGGGTAACACCCTCTAGGGTAATCTAGGGAGAATCGGTCGGGGAGACCGATCGCCTCGAACTCACTCGCCCCATGCCCCCCTCGTCGCTTTTGGAAGACAAAACTCGAACTGGGGTCGATCGACCGCCTCAACTGTCACGGAAAGCCGTTTGTTCGACGGTTAAGTGTTTTCTATCTTGATAACAAAGTCCGGATTTCGAGAAAGATTTGAAGGCTCGATCGAGTCTTTCTGAACCCCTCTTGTCAAACTGAGTTTTCTCGATTAGACTCAATGAAATTTTAATTTATTTCTCGTTTGTGAGGATAGATTTGTGATAAAAAATGCCAAAAACCTAACTTTAATAACTTCTGTGTTAACCCTCGCTTCGTTTGTGTTAGCACTCGGGATTCAACCGGCCATGGCTGGACGCGATCGCACGGCAGAGATCGATCGAGAGAGTCGTTCGATCGCCCAAGCCGACGATGAAGACTTTGTAGAAGAAGAATTTGACGAAGACTTCGAGGACGAGGAGTTTGACGAAGACTTTGTAGAAGAAGAATTTGACGAAGACTTCGAGGACGAGGAGTTTGACG
>NZ_JBNGCO010000024.1:0-1752 GCF_049974805.1 Baaleninema sp. | reverse complement strand
AAAACTTTGTAGAAGAAGAATTTCTGGAAGAATTCGACGAAGACTTAGACGAAGAGGAATTTCTCCAAGACTTGGAAGAAGCATTCGACGAAGACTTAGACGAAGAAGAATTCGACAACTAGAAGAGGTTCGCGAATCTACCGAAGCGATCGCGCCCCAGAAACCCGGTATCTTTCGAGATGCCGGGTTTCCAGCGTTTCCGTCCCAAAATGTCCCCAGATATGGCAACCTGAAAAATAACGTCTCGTTGCGATCGACGAACTTCACAGGATCTATGCAAACACTGCCAACGCCTACCCAAAGCCCCGAAACCCCCGCCGCCTTCGACACCACCATCCATCGCCGCAAAACCCGCCCCGTTCGGGTGGGTAACGTCACCATCGGCGGCGGACATCCCGTCGTGGTGCAATCGATGATTAACGAAGACACCATGGACCTCGAAGGCTCCGTCGCCGCCATTCGTCGCCTTCACGAAATCGGCTGTGAAATCGTGCGCGTCACGGTTCCCAGCATGGCCCACGCCAAAGCCTTAGCCGACATCAAACAAAAACTGCGGGACACCTACCAAGACGTTCCCCTCGTGGCCGACGTTCACCACAACGGCCACAAAATCGCCCTCGAAGTAGCCAAGCACGTAGATAAAGTTCGCATCAATCCCGGCTTGTACGTCTTCGAGAAACCCAAATCCGATCGCACGGAATACACAAAAGCAGAATTCGAGGAAATCGGCAAAAAAATCCGCGAAACCCTCGAACCCTTGGTGGTTTCCCTCCGCGACCAAGGAAAAGCCATGCGTATCGGCGTCAACCACGGCTCTCTCGCCGAACGGATGCTCTTTACCTACGGCGACACCCCCGAGGGGATGGTGGAATCGGCCTTAGAATTCATCCGCATTTGCGAGTCCCTCGACTACTACAACCTCGTCATTTCCCTCAAAGCCTCTCGCGTCCCCGTCATGCTGGCCGCCTACCGCCTCATGGTTCGACGCATGGACGAGTTAGGGATGGATTATCCCCTTCACCTTGGCGTGACGGAAGCCGGAGACGGGGAATACGGACGCATCAAATCGACTGCGGGTATCGGTACCCTCCTGGCTGAAGGTATCGGCGACACCATTCGCGTGTCTCTTACGGAAGCCCCGGAAAAAGAAATTCCGGTATGTTACAGCATTCTGCAAGCCTTGGGATTGCGGAAAACCATGGTGGAATACGTGGCCTGTCCCTCTTGCGGTCGGACGCTCTTTAATTTAGAAGAGGTTCTCCACAAAGTTCGCGAAGCCACGAATCATTTGACGGGATTGGATATCGCCGTCATGGGATGTATCGTGAACGGCCCCGGCGAAATGGCCGATGCCGATTACGGATACGTCGGTAAACAACCGGGCTTCATTTCTCTCTATCGCGGTCGAGAAGAAATTAAAAAGGTTCCCGAAGATCGCGGCGTGGAAGAGTTGATTAATCTCATTAAAGCCGACGGTCGCTGGGTCGATCCGTAAATCGACTGTATACAGTCGTCTTCACTCAGGTCAACGGTAGAAATCGGGCTGTGTTAGAGCCTCAATCTTGTATCGATGCTATGTTCGCGAGACGCTCTACCGTTGACCCGACCTTGAACCGAAGATCGAGCGCATTATCAAAAATTTTGGGTTGAAAACCCCGCCCTTCTAGGGCGGCTTGACCGTAAAATGGGCAGAGAGGGTTTAGTTTAAACTACCCAAATGACACTTCGAGCATTCCGATATCGCTTCTATCC
>NZ_JBNGCO010000023.1:0-49927 GCF_049974805.1 Baaleninema sp. | reverse complement strand
AGGTGGATCGACGAACCAGGAATCCCCCTGCCTTCAGGCGGGGGAGAACGTCAATAAGTTTTAGCTAAAGCGGCAGTTCCCCTGGACGCACTTCCAGGGTGACAGTTTCCTCGCCCCGCAACACCTCCATCGAAATCGCCTCGCCAATGCGACTATCGCGAACGATTTGCTGGACAGTTTCAGAACTCATCACCGTTTGACCGTTCATTTTCCGAATCACGTCACCTTTTTTTAACCCAGCTTTGTCAGCGGGAGAATCTTCGATCGCCCGCACGATGAGAACCCCTTCCCGCACCGACACCGCCTCCGGAATTAAAGGATGGCTGGCGTCTTCCAAATCCATCTCCGGTTCTAGGGTGAGCATTTGAATGCCCAAATAGGGATGTTCGGCGCGGCCG
The DNA here is from genome assembly GCF_049974805.1 of Baaleninema sp. Classification (NCBI taxonomy): domain Bacteria; kingdom Bacillati; phylum Cyanobacteriota; class Cyanophyceae; order Oscillatoriales; family Oscillatoriaceae; genus Baaleninema; species Baaleninema sp. The sequence goes on along the minus strand of NZ_JBNGCO010000023.1, from coordinate 49,529 downwards.
GTTTCGACGATTTGTCGCGCCACCCGCAAGGCGGTTTCGATAGGAATCGCGAAACCCAACCCTTGAGCGCCGTCGATAATAGCCGTATTCATACCGATGGCTTCCCCGGCGGCGTTGAGTAACGGTCCGCCGGAATTACCGGGATTAATGGCCGCGTCTGTTTGCAGGAAACCGACTCGTTTGTCGGGGACGCCGATATCGCGACTGCTGCGATCGATGGCGCTGATAATGCCCACCGTCACCGTTCGATCGAGTCCCATCGGGTTTCCAATAGCGATCGCCCATTCTCCCGCTTTCAACCTCTGCGAGTTCCCCAACGGAATCGCCGGAAGCAACGGCGAACCGTCGTTTTTCGTCGGCCCATCGATTTCCACCACCGCCACGTCCGTCAGGGGATCGACCCCGAGAACCGTTCCCGGCAACCGCCGCCCCGTGGGAAGAATCACCTCCACATCTCGAGCCTCTCCCACCACGTGAGCGTTAGTCATAATGCGGCCGGACGAGTCGATCGCAAATCCCGACCCCGAGCCTTGAGGCGTTGGCGGGGGAAAATCGGGTAACGGCGGCAAAGACCGGGGCGAACGGGGCGATCGATCCAGATTGGGAACCGACCGCGCCGTTGTCGTTTCGATGCGAACCACAGAAGCTTCCACCCGACGAACCGCCTCCACGATAAAATTCGTGCGACCGGACGGTAAAGCTGAGAATTCCGGGGGTTGTAAGGTTGCCGATGGCGAGCGATCGGACAAGACTGTTCCAGCGCGAACGCCGACCAGAACCGCCACAGCCCCCACACCGATGAATCCGATCCCGAGAGCCACCTGCTTTCCGAAGGATTTCACTTTGTCGCGAGCTGGTGTCATAAGCTGGAGGGTTGCGCCGTTGCTGTCAATTATACGATTGGATTTCCCGAACGAGGGGTTGTCAATCTTTGAAAAAGCTTGAGAATTCATCGGGTTTTCAACAAAGCTTTCCGTCGAACGCTGCCTCGTCGAAGGTCCCGTTTGAGGGGATCGCAACCGCAATCATAACGAGAAACTAAGGGAAAACGGAATTTCAAAACTTAAAAATTGAGGAGATCGACCGCGATTTCTCCGAATAGACTCAGAAGCAAAAACCTTCGAGAAACGATTGTCGCGATCGCGAATTGAAGGGACTTTCAAACGCAAGTTGCCTCGAACAATCCTAAAATAAGGATATTGTAAAAATTAACAGCACCGACTCGGACGAGTCGATCGATCGCTGGCGAAACCCTCGAGCCAACCTGCTTCAAGTGAAAAATTGATGACCTCTCCCACTCACGATCGCATATTGATTGGATTCGATCCCGGCCGCGATAAATGCGGTCTCGCCGTCGTCGCAGAAAACGGCAACCTTCTCGAGGCTTGCGTCGTTTCCTCAGACCGCGCCATCGAACATCTAAAAACCGCCTGTCAAACCTACGGTAGCGATCGCATTGTCATCGGCGATCGCACCACCTCTAAACAGTGGCAGCGTACCATTTCCGACGCCTTACCCACCGTAGCGATCGCACAAGTCAACGAACAAAACAGTACTCTTGAAGCCCGCGATCGCTATTGGAAAATGAATCCACCGCGAGGATTGTCGCGTATAATTCCCCAAGGAATGCGTGTTCCCCCAAGGCCGATCGATGATATTGTAGCTATCTTACTCGTAGAACGCTATCTAAGTCGGCACTGACGACGGATGAATTTGAACTCAAAAAACCGAATCGCACTCACTTACGGGAGCGCGATCGTTGCGTTTCTAGCTGTCGTTTTCGTCCTCGGGCCCCGTAGCCTGACCGAAAACTTATATCCCCTCACGTCTTCGACATCTGACTCCGATTCCGACTCTCAAAGGAGATCTTGGTGGTCGAAGCAAATTGCCACAGCTCAAGCCGAAACCAACCCGAACTATATCAACGCCGTTTCGCAGGGTCGTCAGAATCTCGAAACGGAAAACTACACCGACGCCATCGCGAACTTCGATCGCGCCCTGCAAATCGCTCCAGATAATATCGTCGCCTATCACGGTCGCGCCTTGGCTCGCTTGAAACTCGAAGATTACAACGGTGCCATCCTTGATTTAACCCGTATCGTCGAACTCGCTCCCGAAGACGTTCGCGCTTACGGAAATCGAGGGAGCGCCTATCAAAAACTCGGCGACACCGAAAAAGCCCTCGAAGACTACAACCGCGCCCTAGAACTCTCTCCTGAATATACCTTCGCCTATTTCAATCGCGGCAGTCTCTACGTCGAACTCGGCGAATACACCAAGGCGCTACAAGACTTCAACCAAACCGTAATCCTCGAACCGGAATACGCCAAAGCCTTTTACAATCGCGGTATGGTCTACGCTACCCTCGGCGAAACCGATGCCGCGATCGCCGATCTCGAAACCGCCGAAGCCCTCTTTCGCAAACAAAACAACTTCGCCGCCTCCGAACTCGCCCTCGATGCGATCGCCGATTTAAAGTAGAACCGGGGAGATTGGGAGATTTCCCATCATCCCATCATCCCCTCATCCCATCATCCCCTCATCCCATCATCCCCTCATCCCCTCATCCCCTCATCCCCTCATCCCATCACCTCCTCACCGTATGATGGAAGACGTGACGAATTTAACTTGACGAACATAACTGTGGCATGGGCATCGTTTGGGAAATCGATTTCTACTCCCGTCCTATCCTGGACGACAATGGAAAAAAGCGCTGGGAACTGCTCGTTTGTGAAAGTCCACTCACGACGACACGATCGACCGACAGTCTGTTTCGCTTCTCCCGTTACTGTCCGAGCAGTACCGTAAACTCCGCTTGGCTGGCGGAATCCCTCACGGACGCCATGAAAGAAGCTGCGGAACCGCCGACGAAAATCCGCTTCTTCCGGCGTCAGATGAACAACCTAATTACCAAAGCCGCCAAAGACCTCGGCATCGACGCCAACATCAGCCGCCGAACCGCAGCCTTGTATCAGTGGCTTGAAGAACGGCTCGAAACCGTCTATCCCCAAGATCCCAACTACGACGCCGCGGCCGCTCAGTCTCCGTCGGTACGCTACCAACCTCAAGCCCCCAAATCTCTCCCGGACGCCCTAGAAGGACAAAAATGGGCGTTCGTGACCCTCACGGCCAAGGATTTTGCCGATTTCGACGAATGGGAAATGGATTTTAGCGAAGGCTTTCCCTTAGAACTGCTCGATTTAGACCCCGAAACGCGCGTTCCCGGCGTCATCGTCTTTTCGCCGAGAGCGTTTCCCCTGGCCGCTTGGATGTCCGGGTTAGAACTGGGTTTTCTCAAGTTCGTGACGGCGCCGAACCCGCAACTGGTTCTCGAAACTGGGGCCGACGATAGCTGGCGTTTGGCCAACATCACCGACGATCGAACCCTCTCGGAAGCGAAAGGCTTTGAATCGGTGAAAGAACAAGCTCGCGGCGTCCACTTTCTAGCCATCCAATCCGATCCCAACGCCGAATCCTTCGCCGGGTTTTGGTTGTTACCGGAACTCAATTTAACTTAAAGGATTTCAAAGGAGATTCTGAGAGAGAAGAGTGAGACGGATCGATCGTTTGTGGCGTTGGGGCTGGTCATGGTAGAAAAACTCCTCGATCTCGCGCTTCAGGCTGGGGCTGAAGCGGCTGAAGTCTTTCTGTCGCAATCTCACACGCGGCCGGTGTACTTTGAAGCCAATCGCCTCAAGCAACTCGAAAGCGTGGAGTCAGACGGATTGTGTTTGCGGTTGTGGAAACAAGGGCGTCCTGGGTTGGCGGTGGCTTACGGGGATGTCGATCCTCGGGATTTGGTCGATCGTGCCATCGCCATTAGTTCCCTCAATCCCCCCGAAGACATCGAACTCAGTCCCTCCTCTAATATCAACTATCCCGATATCGGCCGGGAAATTCCGGTCGATCGACTGGTGCAGTGGGGACGGGAAGCCATCGACATCGTTCGATCGCACTACCCAGAAATCCTCTGCACAGCCGCCTGGGAATGCGAAATGGAAACCACCCGCATCGCCAACACCTACGGCCTCGATGCCAGTTACACCGACACCACCCTCAGCAGCGACTTCGCCGCCGAATGGGTGCGCGGCGACGACTTTCTAAGCATCTGCGACGGTCAAACCCAACGGGACAACCTCGACCCCCAAGAACTGGCCGATAAAATCCTGTTGCGTCTGGCCTGGGCGCAAACCAACGTTTCGCCGCCAACCGGCCGCGTCCCCATCCTGTTTACCTCAAAAGCCGCCGATCTCCTCTGGGGAACGGTACAATCGGCTCTCAACGGCAAGCGGGCGATCGAAAAATCTTCCCCCTGGTGCGATCGACTCGGCGATCGCGTCCTTTCCTCCCATCTCACCCTGTCCCAACATCCCCACCTCGGACCCTACAGTTGTCCCTTCGACGACGAAGGCATCCCCACCCGTCCCATCGTTTTTATCGAAGACGGAGTCTTACAACTGTTTTATACCGATCGCCGCATCGGCAAAATTCTGGGCTGTGGCAGCACCGGGAACGGATTTCGCCCCGGCTTAGAAGGCTACCCCACCCCCGGACTGTTCAACCTCATCGTCGGTCCCGGTTCCGGTTCCCTCGACGACCTCATCTCCCAACTCGAGGACGGTTTGATTGTCGATGAAATGCTCGGCGGTGGCGGTGGCTTGTCCGGCGACTTCTCCATCAACGTCGCCCTCGGCTATCGCATTAAAAACGGCCGAGTTATCGGCCGCGTCAAAGATACAATGGTCTCCGGCAACGTCTACACCGCCCTGCGAAACGTCGTCCGACTCGGCGGCGACGGCATCTGGAACGGCTCCTGTTACACCCCCTCCATTATCGTCGAAGGCTTATCTGTCACCGGCCGGGGGTGAGGTGATGATGGGGTGAGGTGATGATGAGGGGATGGGGAGAGATTCTTCCTTGTCCCCTTGTCCCCTTGTCCTCTATAGCGAACTCGAATTCAAACTTTCCGCTTCTCCGTCCGTTTGTGGGAGGTGTAAGCCGCACTCTTGTTTGAGACCGCGAAATCGCGTGTCGCGCTCGTGTTCGTCGTCCGCCGTCAGGGGACGGCTCGAATGCCAATCGCCGACGGTGGTATATCCCAGGTCGAAATAGGGATGGTACGGTAAATCGTACTTCGTCAGGTATTGGTAAACGTCTTTCGCGTTCCAGCGCAAAATCGGATAGACCTTGTATCGATCGCCTTGCAATCCGACCCGGTTCAGATTTTGACGGTGTTGGGTTTGATCGGCTCGCAATCCAGCCAGCCACGCCGTCGCTCCCAACTCCTGTAACGCCCGTTGTATGGGTTCGACTTTGCGGATGTAATCGTAGCGGTTGAGAGACTCGACGTCGTGTTTCTCCCAGAGTTTACCGTAGAGGGCTTCCATACGAGCCGGAGAAATCGGCGACTGGTAGACCTTGAGATTGAGATTTAAGCGTCCGGTGAGTTCGGCGGCGAAGCGATAGGTTTCCGGTGGGAGATATCCAGTATCGATCCAGATGACGGGAATGTCCGGCTTCACGCACGTCACCAGATGGAGCATGACGGCGGCCTGAATCCCAAAACTACTACTCATAACTAAGCCGTCGCCGAAGGTGGTAACAGCCCATTCCACCACTTCTGTCGCAGAAGCGTTCTCGAGTTTTTGGTTGACGGCTTCGAGATCCAAGCCTGTTTTTTCGGGTGTGAAAACGGTCATACAGCGCGATGGTTAGTAAAAAACAGCGTGATTACGGTACGGACGAGACCTCTAGCATCTATCGGGGGTGCGTGGGCGCGTGGAGAGAGAACAAGACACGATCGCGCGTGAGGATTGAGCGCCGATCGCGCACCGCTGACAGGATACTTATAAGTGTCCTGAGAGGTGCGAGAGGTCGAGAAATATAGACCAGGTTAATTCTACAGCAGTTTACAAACGGTCAAAGGCGCGAAAAAATACGGACGACCGAACGTCAAACCTTTAATTTTTCTAAATTGCGGCCCTCCTAGCTCGTTTGAAGTCCGCTTTTTTGGGTGAAGGGCGAAGCGCGAAGCGTCTTGAGCAACGGTTTCTCTCGGTGACCTCTTGCCACCCTCACCTTGGGCGTATCGCAGGAGTCGCCGCGCCAACACCCGATGAGTCACAACGGCTCTCGCCTCACTTCAACTGACTCGAACCGCCCATTTTAAGGCGTGGCGATCGGTGAAGGAAATTTACTGCTTTTTAGAGAGGTTTTGACTGGGATTTTGTGGCTCGTTACAACCTGCTCTGCGTTTATTTTATAGCTATTTTATAGCAATTTCTATTAAAGTCTTCAAAATCAAATTCGTCAAAATCATGGCGACAGTGCTACGAACCGCTCGCGCGAACAACATCTCGTATCGACTGTTTTGCATTTTTTTACTATCTTACTCCTATCCTTGATATATTTTGATTTATGAATCCTTTATTTTTTGATAGTTTTAATTAAAAATATTGTCGCTAGAAAATAAGTATTTTACCCAAAAAACATAGTTTAAAAAATATATTTTCTGAGCTTTAATAGTTTGATTACTGTGGCATGTCCCGAACGAATACGACCATTGCACAAGACAAATCAGCCGTCATCTACCCCGATAGCGACGGAAATCCCATATCCGACAATATCGGACAATACCCAACAGTTTCGTTGGATTGTTACCATAAAAGACAACTTAGAAAGCCTCTTTAACCACCGTTGCGATGTCTGGGTAGCCAGAGATTTACTCTATCGAAACCCTCAATCCTGACGGGAAACATCCAGGCTGACGCCCAACAGCCAGATTTCCCAACAGCCAGATCCCCGGCATCTTCAAGATGCCGGGGGTCTTCACCCAAACCGAGCGATTATTCAGTTTCCGTCGCCTTTACCGTTTGAGTATTTTTCGATCGATCGAGCTTGAACATCAACACCGACAGCGGGGGCAAACACAAATCCAGAGAGTAAGGACGGTTGTGGAACGCCCACTCGTCCGTCCATTTACCGCCTAAATTCCCCATATTGCTGCCGCCGAACTCGCCTGCGTCGCTGTTAAACAACTCCGTATAAAACCCAGCTTCGGGAACCCCGACGCGATAGTGACTGTGAGGTTGCGGCGTGAAGTTGCACACCGTCACAATAAACTCATCAGAAAACTTATCGCGACGGATAAACGAGACGACGCTGTGGCGGTTGTCGTTGCAGTCAATCCACTCAAACCCCGGTTCCTCGAAATCCTGACTGTGTAAAGCCGGTTCCCGCTTGTAGAGTTCGTTGAGTTGGCTGACAAAGACTTTCAGTTGTTTGTGGGGTTCGTACTGTAACAGATCCCAATCGAGATCGCCCCAGACGTTCCACTCGCTCCACTGTCCGTACTCCATGCTCATAAACAGCGTCTTCTTGCCGGGGTGGGCGAACATATAACCGTACAAACAGCGCAAGTTGGCGAATTTCTGCCATTCGTCCCCCGGCACCTTACCCAGCATATTGCTTTTACCGTGGACGATTTCATCGTGGGACAGCGCCAAAACGTAGTTTTCGCTGTGGTGATACCAAATGCTAAAGGTGACGTTGTTTTGGTGGAACTGGCGGAACCAGGGATCCATGCCGAAATAGTCCAGCATATCGTGCATCCAGCCCATGTTCCATTTCAGGTTGAAACCCAACCCGCCCACGTAGGTGGGCCAAGACACCATCGGCCAGGCGGTGGACTCTTCGGCGATGGAGAGAACGCCGGGATAGTAGCTGAACAGTAGATGGTTGACTTGACGTATGAAGTCCGCCGCTTCGATGTTTTCGCAACCGCCGTATTTGTTGGCAATCCACTCCCCGTCTTCGCGATCGTAGTTCAAATACAACATCGAAGCCACGGCATCGACGCGGATTCCGTCGATGTGGTACTTGTCGAACCAAAACAGGGCGTTGGCCACGAGGAAGTTGCGAACTTCGTTGCGGCCGTAGTTGAAGACTAAGGTTCCCCAAGATTTATGTTCCCCCTGACGAGGATCGGCGTGTTCGTACAGGTGGGTTCCGTCGAAGAACGCCAAACCGTGGCCGTCTTTGGGGAAGTGACCGGGAACCCAGTCCACCACGACACCGATGCCGTTTTGGTGGCATTGGTCGATGAAGTACATGAAGTCTTCGGGGTTGCCGTAACGGGAGGTGGCGGCGTAGTATCCGGTGACTTGGTAGCCCCAAGAGCCGTCGAAGGGGTGTTCGGCAATGGGTAGCAGTTCGATGTGGGTAAAGCCCAGGTCTTTGACGTAGGGAATCAGGCGGTCTGCTAGTTCTTTATAGGTTAAAAACCGCGCTCCGGGTTTGAGGTCGGCGACGGGAACGGGAGGTAAGGGGTTGCCCAGGTAGTCGGTTCCCGGTTCGTCGTAGGAGGCATTTAACCAAGAGCCTAAATGGACTTCGTAGATGGAGACCGGGGAGGTCATGGGGTCGGTGTTGCGCCGATGTTCCATCCATTGGCTATCGTTCCAGGTGTAGCTGTCTACGTCGGCGACGATGGAGGCGGTTTTGGGACGGACTTCTTGTTGGAAGCCGTAGGGGTCGGATTTTTCGTAGATGTGGCCGTCGAAGTTTTTGATTTCGTATTTGTAGTGTTCGCCGACGCCGATTTCGGGAATGAAGAGTTCCCAGACGCCGTTACCCCGTTTGGCCATTTGGTGTTGGCGACCGTCCCAGTGGTTGAATTCGCCGAGGATGGAGACGTTGCGGGCGTTGGGGGCCCAGACGGCGAAGTAGACGCCTTTGATGCCGTTTTGTTCGATGGGGTGGGCGCCGAGTTTTTCGTAGATGCGGTGGTGGTTGCCTTCGGCGAAGAGGTGAATGTCGAAGTCGGTGAGTTTGTGGGAGCGGAAGGCGTAGGGGTCGTAAGTGACGCGCTCGTGACCGCCTTGTTTGAGACGGAGTTGGTAGTTGAAGGGGAAGGGGTCGGGGTCTTGTTTGTCTACAACGCGGTCGAGTTGGCACTCGAAGAAGTGGGGGTGGTGAACTGACTGCATGGGATAGCTTTCGCGCTCTTCGGGAAGGACGACCCAAGCGGCTTCGACGTCGGGAAGGTACGCTCGAACCACCCAGACGGATTTACCGTCTCGTTCGACGGGGTGAGGTCCGAGAACGGAAAAGGGATCTTGGTGGCTGTTGTGAACGATTCGATCGATTTGCTCGGTGGCGATGGTTATAGACATGAAGCTACCCGTGTAATGTCTCGTCTGTATTTTTTACGCGATTTTGTCGTTTTTTTGTTATCAAGGCTCCGATTGACGCCGCTGTTTTGGGAAATTTGGGGAAAATCGACGCCGATGCCCCTGCGGGAAACTATACCTGGAATCTTTACGGTTTGGAGCTAAGGATTCAGGATTTAAGATAGCGCATCTTGAAACAAATCTTTACGTTTTGCGGCGATCGCTCGATCGCGCTGTCGGAAACCCTCAAAGCGGTGTCACAGTGCGAATCAGTTTCAGCAGTCGCAGCAGAAAAAGGTTATATCGCACGTCCGAACTCAGTTGTGGCGGCTGGTTGGGCTGTTGGAGTTCCGCTTGCAGTTGGGCGTACTCGGCGGGGGTCAGCGGTTCTCCGTCAATGGGCGATCGCGCCTCGAGTACGATTTCCGTTCGCAGGATTTCTTCGGGGGGATCGTCGGCTGGCGGTAGGGCCCGGGCGATCGCACTCCACGACAGGATCGCGGTGGCGATCGACATTCCCCAACAAACGGTTAATTGCTTCATGGATTGGCTTGTGGGTTGCAACGAGTGAAACCGCCACCCCTCGAACTCACTCGATCGCCTCTCTTGGGTCTTGACAAAATAACACAAATATAGTAAATGGAAATTTGACAGCTCGAGAGAAGGCGTCGAAGTGATGGAGGTCGGTCGGTCTCGGCTTCGTCGCCAGTCTACTGGATTTGGGGAGGGATTCAAGTTTTTTCGAGTCGCGATCGGTCTGTCGAACCCTGTTTTTTGAATTAGTCCAATCCGGGGGGGAGCGCCTCGCCGCACTGGTGATGAACGGCGGCGAGGCGATCGAACAGCCAGGGATAATTGTGGCGATAGTGGGGAATCAACGCCAGGGGACTGAGTAAGCCGGCCGCCGCTAAATCCGCAACGCTGAGGCGATCGCCTACCAGATAAGGACGCTCTTGCCAACGACTTTCCAGATAGGACAAGGCTAAATTGAGGCGATCGCGGGCCAGTGCCACCGCCGCCGGAGTAATGGAATACTGAAACCGCACCACGCGCACCAGCAGTTGACTGAACCAAGAGGAATCGATGGATTGACCTTCCCCAGCCCGAAAATCGTAGTAAACAAAGCGCGTCGCTGTGCCGATGCTCTCATCGAACCAATCTTCTAGCATCCAGGCTTGGCGGTTGAGATCCGCATCGTCAAACGTCAAGGGCGGATCGGGATAGCGAATTTCCAAAAATTTTAAGATTTGCGTCGAGTCGCCGATGGCTTCTGGGGCGTCAGGCAACTGGGGCAGTAACGTGGGAACGGTGGTTAACCCCGTCAGCGGCTTGAGCTTGAAAGCGTGAGCGCCGGGGGTTAAATTTTCCACCCCGTAGTCGAGGCCCTTGTAACCTAACGCCAAGCGGAGTTTCCGGCAGTAGTGAGAGGTACTGAATTGCAGTAACTGCATGAAGGCGCGGCCAGGGAAGAACGTGCGAGGAACAAACGAAGACGCCTGTTGCGCTGGCAGTTATCCCAAACGCAACAGAGACGCCGACTTAGGAGCGATCGTAAAGGTCGATCGTGAGGGTTATTCGCCGGCCGGGGTTTCTTCCGTCATGCCTTCTTCGGCAGGAGCTTCCTCTTCCGTCATGTCCTCTTCCGTCATGCCTTCTTCGGCAGGAGCTTCCTCTTCCGTCATGCCTTCTTCGGCAGGAGCTTCCTCTTCCGTCATGCCCTCTTCCGTTTCGGCGGGGGTTTCGGTGGTGGTGTCATCAGTGGCATCCGGTGCCGTGGTGTCGCCGCCGCTGGCGCAAGCGCCGAGAGTTAACGTCATGCCGAGGAGAACAGCCGTGCTGAGCGCTTTAAATTTCATGGTTATACCTCTGTCGGTGAAACACAAGTGAGATGGTTTACGGGAAACCGCGATCTTGTACGCGATATTGTAATTTAACCTAAACTTAACTCAAAAACTTAACTCAAAAAATTAACACAGTCGCAGACGACTCGATTCCACCAGGGAGGGCAGATCCTTGTAGGAAGCGGAAACCTGAGTGCTAGGATGGGGAAGACTTCGATCGAGTCCGAAACGTCGCTGAAAACCCGTCGATTCAACGAAGATTCCGTTGCGATCGCCGGCTTTCACTTATTTTTCTCTCGTCTTGGTGGTGTTTATGACTTACGCACTTCGTTCTGCGTCTGTAGCGTCCGAGCGTCCGTCTGCCCGGTCTTCTCGGGTCGCTTCCCTCGATGCCGCCCGTCAAGTTCAGCGATCGCGCCGCCGTCGGTCGAGTGTAGCTGAGGCGGCCGCTTCTCGGGTCGTTCCCCTACAACCGAAAACACCCGCCGTCTCCGAAGAAGTACGCGGTTTAGCACGCCTGCGGCGTGTCACGGCGGCTCTCAGTGCGACCCTGGCCGCAACCACCTTAGCCGTATACGGCAGTACGGTATACGCCCAACATCGTTGGAATCAAGCCTCCAGCGACCTCGATCGCCTACGGGAAGACGAACGCCAACTGACGATCGCCACCGAAGCCTTGCGACAGCAGGTCTTGGAACTGGCCGCCTCAGAAAACACGGGACTCGACGCTTCGATCTCCGACCGGGCTGTCTACCTCGACCCCGCGCCGCCGCGCCCCCCAGCGCCCGCCACCACGCCCGCCTCCGAGCCGTCGGTTCCCTTTCCCAGTGCCTATTAGAGCGCCGAGAGGGCAGGAAAAAGAGAGAAAAAATGCTTGACTGAGGAATTTTGCCGATGAGCGATCGCGTCTCGAAATCGTCCCGCCTCAAATCTCGCCTCGGACGCTCTCCCGTCAAGCCGGGGCGAGCGATCGAGCCGCCACGTCTCCGCCACCCTCCCCAACCCTCGGCCGGTCTGACCTCTGGAGACCTGCCCCCCTGGATTCGTCGCCTGCTGGAATTCCAGATGATTCGCGACGCCGTGGCTACCCCCTCTCATCGACGGGTGACGGTGGTGTGGGCGTTACTCGTCCTGGCGGGTTTGGGACTGACCCTCAACTTGCTGGGCTTACAGATGTTTCAAGCCTCGACCCTCAAAACCCTGGCCGGACAACAGCAACAGCGACCGCAAGCCAACTTCATTCCTCGCCGCACCATCGTCGATCGACAGGGAAACGCCCTCGCCATCGATCGCCCGGTCTATACCCTTTACGCTCACCCTCAACTCTTCGATGTAGACTCCTCCGAGGTGGCGCGATCGCTCTCCCCCCTATTGGGGCAAGCACCCCCCAACCTCGAAGCCGTGCTGGGCCGCGCCAGCAGCGGGGTGCGAGTGGCGGACTTTCTCTCGCAAGCCACCGCCACCCGCGTGGCCGATTTGGGTTGGGACGGATTAGAACTGGTGCGACACGCCGCCCGCCTGTATCCCCAAAACGAACTGGCCGCCGCTGTCGTCGGCTACGTCAACTTCGACGGAGAAGGCCAAGCTGGCGTCGAATACAGCCAACGAGAACGCCTGCAACGGCCCTTCGATGTGGTGGGAGATACCCCCGACGAAAACGGCATTCTCGATCGCAGCGCAGCCCCCTTCGTGCGACTCGACGACTTACAGTTACAACTGACCCTCGACCTGCGCTTGCAACGATCTGTCCGTCAAGCCTTGGTCGCCCAAATGGAACAGTTCTCCGCCAAACAGGGAACCGCCATCGTCATGGACGCTCGAGACGGCTCGCTGTTGTCTTTGGTGTCCGAACCCTCTTACGACCCCAACAAATACTACGAAACGCCGGTGGAGCGATTTAAGAATTGGGCGTTGAGCGACTTGTACGAGCCGGGTTCCACTTTCAAACCCATTAACGTCGCGATCGCGCTCGAAGCCGATGCCATTCGCCCGACGGATACCTTTGACGACCCGGGACAAATTTTTATCGACGGTTGGGAAATCGCCAACTACGATTACGAAATCGCGGGAGGACGGGGGCAGGTCAGCGTCACGGATATTTTGCGAGATTCGAGTAATGTCGGCATGGTTCGCATCGTTCAGCAAATGGCCGCTTCGGACTATTACGACTGGCTCGATCGCATTCAACTCGGACAACCGACTGATATCGATTTACCCTTTGAAGTCTCGGGTCAGATCAAATCCCGAGAACAGTTCGTGGCCTCTCCCGTGGAAGCGGCAACCGCCTCCTTCGGACAAGGGTTTGCGATTACGCCGATTCAGTTGGTGAAGTTATACGGCGCTCTCGCCAACCACGGCTATCTAGTGACGCCTCACGTGGTACGGGGGTTGAGCGATTCCCAAGGGAACCTTCAAAAACCCATGGCGCAGCCGAAACCCCAACGCATCTTTTCCCGCGAAACTGTGCGATCGGTCTTGGCCATGATGGAAGAAGTCGTCGAAGCTGGAACCGGTCAAAACGCTAAAATTCCCGGCTATCGCATTTCGGGAAAAACGGGGACGGCTCAGAAAAGCCGTCAAGACGGCGGGGGATATTCGGAATCGGCAGTGGTGGCCAGTTTCGTGGCCGTGTTTCCGACGGACGATCCCCGGTACGTCGTGTTTGTGGCGTTAGACGAACCCAACGGCGGCACCGGTGGCGTAGCGGCGGCACCGGTGGCGAAGGCCGCGATGGAAACGACGATCGCGATCGAGGGCATTCCGCCGAGCGATCGTTCCGGAGGTGATGATGAGATGATGAGATGATGAGATGATGAGATGAGGGGATGGAGCCAAAGTCCGATCTGTTATCTGACCGGTGAACTGTTGCCCGCCACGGTTGGCTGTTTGCGGTAAAAGGGCAGATGGAGAGATGTCACCTCATCACCTCAGCTTATCGTCACCTCAAATTCGTGAAAGCCAAAGGAGACAATTCAAACGATGGTGCATCGCGTTCGCGTCGCCAAGGACAAATCGGAATTCGTGCGCGGATTGGTGGGAAACGAAACCGATGGCGCCTCGCCGTTTCAAACCTATGCGGATTTGTTGGCGTTTGCGGCGGCGTTGGGGATGAAACGACAGCAGAAATCTCCGGTACGGGAGGTGTCGAACCGAGAACCGGCGCCGATCGCTTTAGAGATTTTCCTGTCGCGAGGGTACGATCGCCTGTTTAATTTGTTAACTGCGGTGGAAACTCGCGATCCTGCCCTCTTGTCTCCGACGAACGCGGAGGCTCGCGCGGCTCGAGTCGCGTTGTTTGAAGAGTACGCCAACGGGGGCTTGGAAATTCTACAGGCGGAATTGCGAGGGGCGATCGATTACGGGGAACGCCTACTGTTAATCATGTTGATGGAACGTCACACCGAAGATCCCCACAGCAGCGGTTTCGATTTACAACAGTTCGCGTAGTTCCCGTGAGAGAGTCCGACTTCCCACCGCGACGATTCGTCGAATTTCCCCAAAAAAAGATCGATCGACAGTTTCAAAAAACCGTCGATCGATACCCAGACTATGGAGTCAGACGAGAAACAGGTCTCGCTCGGACTTATTCAGCCCATTTTTGAGCCGTCAGTTCGGCCAAGTCCACCACGCGCTGGCTGTAACCCCATTCGTTGTCATACCAAGCCACGACTTTCACCAAATCGCCATCCATCACCAGCGTCAAGCTCGAGTCTACGATAGACGATTCGTTAGTCCCGCGATAGTCACAGGAGACGAGAGGTTCGTCGCTGTAACCCAAGATGCCTTTCATGTAGCCGTTAGCGGCTTCGTGAATCACCTCGTTAACCTGTTCGGTGAAGGTTTTCTTCTCCACCTGAGCCACGAAGTCCACCACCGAGACGTTGGGAGTGGGAACCCGCAGGGCGATACCGTTGAGTTTGCCTTTCATTTCCGGAATCACCAGTGCCACAGCTTTCGCTGCACCCGTGGAAGTCGGAACGATGTTGAGCGCAGCCGCCCGAGCGCGGCGAACGTCGCGGTGGCTGGCATCGAGTAACCGTTGGTCGCCCGTGTAGCTGTGGGTGGTGGTCATCGTGCCTTTGATGATGCCGAAGCTATCGTTAAGCACTTTCACCACCGGGGCGAGACAGTTGGTCGTGCAACTGGCGTTACTGACGACCTTGTAATCTTCGTGCTTGTAGGTTTCGTGGTTGACGCCCATCACGTAAGTACCGATGTCGCCGCCTTTTCCGGGCGCCGTAATCAGCACTTTCTTCGCACCGGCTTGTAAGTGTTTCGAGGCACCTTCTTCAGTGACGAAAACACCCGTCGATTCCACCACGAGATCGACTCCCCACTCTTTCCAGGGCAGGTTCAGGGGGTTGCGATCGCTGACGCACTTGATCGTTTTGCCGTTGACGGTGATGGAATTACTATCGGCACTGACCTCAGCATCCAACTTACCCAGCATCGAGTCATACTTGAGTAAGTGAGCGTTGGTTTTCGGGTCGGACGTATCGTTGACGCCGACGACTTCTAATTGGCTGTTTTCTCTGGTTAGCCAGCAACGCAAAAAGTTGCGTCCGATGCGTCCAAAACCGTTAATTGCGACTCTAATCACCTTTTTACCTCCTAACAGCTTTTCGCCCGCGCTCCGTGACGGGCGCAACCCTTGGTTTGACTCGTTTGATGTCGGTTTTTTAACTTGCCCAACTCAGGGTGGGTTAGTCCCTCAAGGAACTTACCACACTTAGCGGTCGCCGACAGTCTGTCGGACGCCTGCGTGTGATCGGGCAAGCCTTGCCCTGGGTATTGGGATTACCTAAACGGACGTCCTCTTCACGCGAACCGGCGGAACGATTCCGCCAGCGAGATGAGGTTTCTGTTTCAGCGAGCGCCGCGACGGCGATCGAGTTTCCCGATCGCGTCGGGTCGCGTGCGGCTCTCCACAGACTTTTGAGGCCGACCGGCCTCGGTTCCGCCGTGTCCCGACGTACCTTGAGAACTTCATTCACACTCAGTTCTCGGGGGAAGCGAGCGGCAAAACGGGTTTCTAACGAACACCGAAGTCCGAACGCACTCGCCTTGACGCTTCAACGTTTTAACCACAGGAGCTTTTCCCTGTGGAACCCGCCGAACGCTGAGTTTTCAAGGAACGGCTAACTCCCAAAACATGGGGGACTTTGAGGAGTTTTAACGATCTCTGCCGGGAAATTTCGATCGCGACCTGAAGAGGGGATCGAGTGTCTACACGCCCCGATTGACGAATGACGAGTCACAGTCTGCGCTCGATCGCTCGCCAGCCTTGCGGCGTTCGAGTTTCCGAACCCTTTTCGGTCGGGGACGGTAGTGCCTCTCATCATATCGCAAAGACCGTCCGTTTCTCGATCGCTTCTCGGAGAATCTGTTGGCAACCCTCGGAAAAAAACTCGCGCGGTAGCGAAGGTTTTCCGAGGCGAGCGACGGGGGTGCGATCGCGGTTTTGTCGATCGAACGCCAACGCGATCGCCTGCCGAACCGATCGGGGATCGTCGAAATCTTACCTCGTTTGCCGGAGTTTTCTACGGCGAATCTTCGTAGAGGCGGAATTTTTTGAGGTAATCTGCCACGGAGGAGGGGACTGAATCTTCGAGAGTTTTCCCGCGACGACAGGCGCGGCGCACGTCGCTCGAGGAAATCGGCAGCGGCGTCCAATCCAAGGGATGCCAGCGCCAGTTCAACTGTCGCTGTTGCAACTGTCGCGCCACGGCTTCGGCTCTTTCGGCGCCCGCATCCGGGGCGCGGGGGGCGACAATCCACTCGCACCGTCGCACGAGGATTTCGATCCCCACCCAACGGGGCAAAAACTGCACGGCATCGCTCCCGACGATCCAATACCATCGTTCGGCACGATATCGCTGTTGTAACGCCTCTAAGGTATCGATGGCAAAAGAGGGACCCGAACGCTCCCCTTCCACGGCCGAAACCCGGAATTCTGACCTCGGTCCGATGGCGATCTCCACCATTTCCAGGCGTCGCCAAAAGGGAGCCACGACGCGATCGCCTTTATGGGGCGGACGGTACGTCGGTACCCACACCACCGCCTCGAGATCGAACTGTTGGCGGGCGGCTTCAACCAATGCCAGATGGCCACAATGGACGGGATCGAAAGTACCGCCGAAGACAGCCAACTTTCCGAAGTGACTCCCTGCTAAATTCCCTGCCAAATCCCCTCTCAAATGCCTTCTCAAATGCCTTCTCAAAATCCGTAGCAGGCGATCGCGCCCTATCGAACTGGCAGTCTCGACCGCCTCAAACGGGTATCTGGCGATCGAATGCGAACCCCTTGCGATAAACTTAATCGCGATAAACCTCGCGATAAACTAACGGAGTGTTATCTCCCCAGAGACAACCCGCGATGTTTAACTCAAGTTGTATCGGAAAATAACAATACCTGATATGATATCGCGTGTTATCGGTACGGTGTGGTGTGTTAGGAGCGAAAATGCCGAATTCTGTTGATTTCAGCGGCAAGCCATTTCATTTCATCGGAATTGGTGGAATTGGAATGTCAGCCCTGGCATATATCTTAGCGAAGCGCCAGCTTCCCGTTTACGGTTCGGATTTAAAATCCAATTCCCATACCCAACGATTGCAACAGCTTGGCGCTCATATTTTCTGGGAACAAAACGCCAGTAACCTAGAATTTTTTCACGAAAATCTTCGATCCGATCGCCCTCGACGGGTCTCTTCCACCGATCGCACCCACCTGAACGGTCGAGGACAGCAGCCAGATCGCTCGCTTCCCCAAGTCATCTGTTCGACCGCCATTGACGCCACGAACGCCGAATATCGGGCAGCCCTAGACCTCGGTTGTCCGATTTTTCATCGTTCGGACGTTTTGGCGGCCTTGATTCGCGACTACAAAAGTATCGCCGTCGCCGGAACCCACGGAAAAACCACCACCAGCAGCATGGTGGGCTTTCTCCTCCTCCACGCCGGTCTCGACCCCACCATCGTCGTGGGAGGCGACGTCAAAGCTTGGGAAGGCAACGCCCGTCTCGGTCTCGGAGACTATCTCGTGGCGGAAGCCGACGAATCGGATGGCTCTCTGGTGAAGTTCGACGCGGCTATCGGCATCGTCACCAACATCGAACTCGACCACCCCGACCACTATCAAAGTCTCGATGAAGTGACGCAAATTTTTCGGCAGTTCGCCGATCGCTGTCGCCTCACCATCGGCTGCATCGACTGTGAGGTGGTGCGCGATCGCATCGCTCCCGATCTCACCTACAGCCTCGATCCGACGGCTGAGGCGGATTACTGTGCCGATCGCGTGACCTTTTCGGCCAACGGCGCCAGCGCCCGCGTCTGGGAACGGGGCGAGATTCTCGGCACTCTCGAATTAAAACTTCTCGGACGACACAACCTCAGCAACGCCCTGGCCGCCGTGGCGGTAGGACGCCATCTCGGCCTCGACTTCGAGACCATCGCCAGCGCCCTCAAACAGTTTGAAGGGGCCCGCCGTCGGTTCGAGTTGCGCGGTATCGCCGATGGAATTCGCTTTATAGACGACTACGCGCACCACCCCAGCGAAATTCAAGCCACCCTCTCGGCGGCGCGATTGCAAGCCAAGGGCAACCCCGAGGAAATTCGCCGCGTCGTGGCCGTCTTCCAACCTCACCGCTACAGCCGCACCCAAACGTTTTTGACGGAATTTGCCCAGTCCTTCTCGGATGCAGATGTAGTGGTGGTCAGCGATGTTTACAGCGCCGGAGAAGCACCGTTCGATCGCACGATTTCGCGACGTCTGGCCGACGCGATCGCCCAACAGCATCAATGTGTCTACTACCGCCCCAAACTCCCCGAGTTAGCTGATTTTCTCGGCGATCTCCTCGAAACTGGAGACTTAGCGTTATTCTTAGGGGCAGGCGATCTCAACCAAATCGTGCCTCGCGTGATGGAAGAGCGCCGCCAAGTCGAACGCGATCGCCCGTCGGTGGAGGTGCGTTCGGCGCCGTCGTACCGTATATCCTGAACGATCGTGACGTTTTCTCAACCCAGATCCTCCCCTATCGTCATGACGGACGATCTCGATCGATCTCCGATTCGCATCTTGGGAACGGAATCCCCCGTTTACCGCCAAGTTCCCTTGGCGCGAATGACGACCCTGCGCGTCGGCGGCCCCGCTCAGTGGTACGTGACGCCCCGCCACCTCGACGACTTACACGCCGCTGTCAGTTGGGCTAATTCGGAAGGTTTCCCCATCACGCTGTTAGGTGCCGGGTCGAACCTCCTCATCGGCGATAAAGGCGTTCCCGGCCTCGTCGTCTGTACCCGCTATCTCCGCGAAACCACTTTCGCTGAAGACGGACGGGTACGCGTCGCCGCCGGAGTCCCCCTCCCGAAACTGGCTTGGCAAATCGCCGATCGCGGCTGGAGTGGCTTTGAGTGGGCGGTGGGGATTCCGGGAACCGTCGGCGGTGCAGTGGTGATGAACGCCGGCGCTCACCGCAATTGTACGGCGGACGTGGTGGAAAGGGTCGAGGTGTTGTCCCCCGGCGGATCTTTGGAAACTCTCTCCTCGGGCGATTTACAGTACAGTTACCGCCACTCGGTACTCCAGGGGAGCGATCGCACTGTCGTCAGCGCCACCTTCACCCTGGAAGTGGGAGACGACCCCCAACAGGTCAAAACTCGCACGGAAACTCACCTCAAGCAACGTCACGCCAGCCAACCCTATCACCGGCCCAGTTGCGGTAGCGTTTTCCGCAATCCCACCCCTCAAGCGGCGGGATGGCTGATCGAACAGTCGGGATTGAAAGGATATTCCGTCGGCGGCGCCTGCGTCGCGCGAGAACACGCCAATTTTATTCTCAACTGCGGACAAGCTAGCGCCGATGATGTGGTGTCCGTCATCCGTCACGTGCGCCAAACGGTGTTCGATCGCTGGAACGTTTGGCTCGAACCCGAGGTGAAGTTTCTCGGAGAGTTTTCTCGCTCCTTGGAGGATCTTTGGTGAGAAAGACGTTGAGGTGTAAAAATAGGGAGACGTATACGGTCTAAGGTCGTACTGGAGTTGAACTGGCGTTGTCAATTCAACCTGTAAACTGACTGGCCGCTCGACTCGTCAATCGACCTGCAAATCAACTCGTAAATTAGTTATGGCAAAGGGACAAGGTTTTGGTTTCGGTCTCGGCAAAATGAAAGAACTGGCCGAGGCGTTCAAAAAAGCTCAGGAAGTCCAAGAAGGAGCGAAAAAGTTACAGGAAGACCTCGATAACATGGAAATCGAGGGACAAGCTGGGGGCGGTTTGGTGAAAGTTGTCTTAAGTGGAAACCAGGAACCCCGTCGGGCCGAAATCTCGGAAGATGCCCTCGGTGAAGGGGCGGAAGTGGTCTCGAAACTGGTGACGGAGGCCATGCAAGACGCCTATCAAAAATCGACGGCCACTATGCGCGAAAAAATGGAAGAACTGACGGGCGGATTAAACTTACCGGGCGTTTAATTTTTTCTGGCAGTTTTGTCTAAATTCGAGCCTGCACGTGCAGGCTTGTTTGTTTTCAGGCTGGATTTGAAAAGTTGGCGAAACGACCGCTGACTCGCTCAGCATCAACAGTTGGTTGGAAGGTTTGTTTTAAGGCGTCACTATGGCTTATCGATTGCTGTTCGTCTGTTTGGGGAATATTTGCCGCTCTCCGTCGGCGGAAAATATCATGCGCTACGCCATCGAACAGGCAGGTTTGACGGGGAAAATTAGCTGCGATTCGGCGGGAACGTCTAACTATCACATCGGCAGTCCGCCGGATGCCCGAATGCGGAAAGCGGCGAAAAAACGAGGTATCGCCCTCGTCGGACGCGCCCGCCAGTTTGTGGAAGAGGATTTCGCTCGCTTCGATCGCATTCTGGCCATGGATTTGGAAAATTACCGCGATATCCTGGCTCTCGATCGCGCGGGCGTTTACGAGGATAAAGTCTATTTAATGTGCGATTTTTGCCGCAATTACGACGTTAAAGAAGTTCCCGATCCTTATTACGGCGGTTCGGAAGGATTCGATTTCGTTATCGATTTACTCCTCGACGCCTGCGAAGGACTCCTCGAGGAGATTCGCCCGCATTTGGATTAGAGGGGGAGAGGGGGAGGAGTCGGTGCGTGATGATTTCTCAGTCTCAGGTTTCTCCGTCTGAGGATCGACACCTGATTTTTTTAGTCACGCACCCTACCCCTGTTCGCTGTTCCCCGTTCCCGATCGATTATCAATTCTCACCGGATTAGGGATTTAACAGGGTAAATACGGCGACGGCGAAAACGAAATAGCCAAAGCTTTTTTGTAGGTGTTTGGCGTCGATCGCTTGGGCGAGATAGCCGCCGAGAAGCGTTCCCACGGTGGCGGCAACGGCGAACGATATCGTTAACTGCCAGTCGAGACTGACTTGGTTGGCGTACCCGAAAAAGCCACTGGCGGAGTTGATGGCAATCAACAGTAACGAGGTGCCGATGGCTTCTTTCATCGGAACGCCCGCTAACAAAACCAGGGCGGGAACGATGGCAAATCCGCCCCCGACGCCGACGAATCCCGTCAGAACGCCGACGAACGCTCCGATAATGGGTAAAATCGCCATTTTGAAGGGGTTGGAGTCGTCGAGATCTGCCCTCTGCGATCGCGTGCGATGGCTTTTGCGAATCGTTAAGAGACTCACCAACAACATCATTGTCCCGAAACTCACCAGTTGTACGGTGTCGGTGACGAACGGTAAAGCTGCCATTTGCGCCCCGCCGTAAGCCCCCATCATGGCAAAGGGAGCAAAGGTGAAGGCGACTTTCAAGTTGACCTGCTGCTGTTGCCAGTGGGGAATCAAACCGATGAGACTGACGAGGCCGACGACGAACAAACTTGTGGCGATGGCGGTTTTCGTCGGTAAACTCATGACGTAGACGAGGATGGGAACGGCCAAAATCGAGCCGCCTCCGCCCAGGAGTCCCAAACTTAAGCCGATGGCAACGGCGAGTAAATGTCCGATCGCCCAGGTCAGGCTAAAGGGGGCGAGAATTTCCATGGATGCTCTTGAAAAATTGGCTTAAACGGTCTTGGAAAAATGTCTTGAAGGCGGTTGGGCTATGGGGTCTCGCTGAGGCAGCCACATTGAGCGTTGGCGGGGAGGGCTTCGGCGATGCGTTGCGGATGGGGAAGGTTGAGATTCGCCATCAGTTCGATAAAGTCCGATCGATCTCGACGGGCTAGGCGAGGGTTGAAGCGTTTTTCTTCGCCGATGGTGGAAACGGTATATCCTCGGTAGTCGTGACCGGGATAGACGAGGGTTTCGTCGGGGAGTGCAAACAACCGTTGGCTAATGCTGTCGTAGAGGGTTCCCGCGTCGCCGCTTTGGAAGTCCGTCCGGCCGCATCCTCGAATTAACAGGGAATCTCCTGTCAAGACGCGATCGCGGTTGACGAGATACGCCATGTGACTGTCGGTATGTCCCCAGGTGGCGATCGCACGCACCGGAATTTCGCCGATTTGCAAGACTTCCCCATCTTGTAAAACCCGATCGGCGCAGGTGGCCGGGGCCTTTTCGGGGATGACGGTTTGACATCCGGTTAGTTCTCGCAGTTTCCCCCCTCCGGTTACGTGGTCGGCGTGAAGGTGAGTTTCGATGGCGTATTCTAGGGTCAACCCCAGTTCTTCGATGAGGCGGCGATCGCGATCGACTCGTGCCAAAACCGGATCGATTAAGGCTGCCTCACCATTGCCTTCGTCCGCGACGAGATAGGTGTAGGTACTGGTTTCGGGATCGAAGAGTTGTCGGAAAAGCATCGTTTTCGCCCTCTGCGTGTTCGATCGAAGACTCTCCGCCCTATTTTATACAATTAATTGACTAATTAGTTATATTTTATCGATAAATGTCGATCGTGCCATCTGTCCAAACCGCGCCAGAACGTTACCTCAAACGTTCTGGCGCGGGAAATCGCGACCTTCGTTATCAATTGTCAATTATCAACGGTCAATTACAACTTATCGATCGAACGACTGCTGTAACGTTTTCAACAGTTCCACTTGTTCGCTGCGTTGCTGCATCTGTGCGGTGAGGGCTTGACAAACGAGGTTGCACAACGGAAACACTAGCGGATTGCAGATTCCGTAAAAGACGTTGACCCCTTGTTGGTTGCGGCTGACAACTCCCGCTTGACTCAATAATTTCAGATGTTTCGAGACGTTGGCTTGTCCCAAACCCGTGGCCTCGATAATTTGCGAAACGTTCTTGTCCCCAGACTTCAAACAACAGACGATGCGCAGGCGATTGACTTCCGAGAGGACTTTGAAAAAATCGGCGATGGTTTCGAGGGCTTCTGGAGAAGCATCAATCAATCCACAATCAGAGGTGGAGGGCGGAGCGGACAATCGATCGGACATAGTAACACCGAAGGGGAAACAACGCTTAAATGCTCATATTATCACAAAGTCTTAAGATTTGGCGACGTTCGCCCCGGCGTTCGGTTCGATTACGGATATTACAACCATTTTTTTGTCAAGCTCTATTTACATTGCGTAACAAAGTGTTACAATGATTAACAGATAAGAGAAAACGAAGCAAAACAGAAAGGAGAACGACAGCTATGGCATTCGTAATCGGAATTCTCGTCGTGGGTTGGGTCGCAGCTGCTCTCATCGGAACGCAAGCTTACTTCCGGGGCGAACAAAGCAAACCCATCCACGAGCGGAACTGGAACTCTGACGAGTTCGATCGCCTCGCCGAAGCCTTTACCGGAAACCAAACCGACTACAGCGATCGCACCCCCGCCTACAGCTTGGACGCTTTCGCCACCAAGAGCTAAACCCGTCCCGTGCAGCGGAAAGCGTTTGAGAATTCGATAAAGAATTCCCAAGTGAATTCAACAAATTCGAGGCCGACTCCGGAGTCGGCCTCTTTTTCGTGGAAAAACGTTGACAGATTTCAGCCCGTCCCCAAGGATAGAAACCTTAAAAACTCCGACTTGCAGGTTTTTTCAAGAGATGTGGGTACGCTAAACCTAGAAAGTTAGATTTTTCAATTCGGTTTCCGGCTTCTCTCCTTGACTTCAAGCCCCTAGCCTCATGAGTACCATCCTCGTCGTCGAAGACTCGCGCAGCCAACGGGAATGTATCGCGTACCAGCTCAAATGGAGCGGACTCGATGCGATCGCGGCTTGCGACGGGGTAGAAGCCCTCGAACGGGTGGCACAATCCCGCCCCGACGTGGTGTTAATGGATTTGGTGATGCCGAATCTCGACGGTTACGCAGCTTGTCGGTTGCTCAAAGCCAATCCCCAAACCCGCAACGTTCCGGTGGTGATGCTGACGGGAAACGCGCAAACCATCGCCTTGTACTGGAGTCTCAAACACGCTGAAGCGTATATCAGCAAACCTTGGCATCCTCGGGAACTCTTGGCGACGATCGATCGGGCGATCGCAGACTATCAGCCCTCCGAAGACAACTCCAATTCCGCCGATGCGTGGAGCGAATACGGATGGCTGTTGTTCGAGCAAGGACGACTGTACGAAAATCGACGGCAGTCCGCTACCCGTTACGGCTTAAAAGTGATGCGGCTGTACGAATTCGCCCTCGATGCTTTTGAGAACGCCTTACATTTGGCACCGGGCGATCGCTGGGCGACGCGATCGCGCCAAACTGCTGAAAAAGCGATCGAACAGTGGCGAAAAACCCTGTTACAGGCGCGTCCTTGCCAAGCCTGCGATTATTACCACGGCGGTGACGAAGTTCACTGTGCGCCGTACCCTTTCGGCCGGGAAACTCCAACTTGTACCGATTGGGAACTGTACCGCCACCCGTAGGGGGGAACGGCGTTCACCCCGATGTCTTTTCAATCCCAAGGATCGGCGATGGGTTCGGTGGGGGTCGATCGTTCCCCTGCGGCGACGGGACGGGAAATCTGACGCGGAGGACGAACCGACCAGCGATCGAGGACATCTTTAATAAAGGCTTCTTCAATCCAAGTTTTCGTCACCACCGCCAACGGAAGCGCCAAAATCAACCCCAACAGCCCCAAAAACGTCGCAAAGAAAATCTGCGCCGTTAACGTCAATGCCGGAAGCAGAGACACCTGTTTCTGCATCACCATCGGACTGAACCAGTAACTTTCGAGATTCTGAATGAGTAAATACAGAACGATGACGGCTAAGGCTTTTAGCGGCGTATCCAGTAACGCCACGGAAACGGGAAACACGACGCTCATCGTCGGCCCGATGTTGGGAATAAAGTTAAAGGCACCGGCCAAGAGGGCGTGAGCGAAAACAAATTTAACCTGTAATAGGATTAAGCCGAGGGCGCTGAGGCTGGCCACAAACAGGGAGTTGATGACGATTCCCCCCATCCAGTTGAGAAGGGATGTTTCGCAGGCGGTAAAGATTTCGTCGGCGCGACGGCGGTAAAAGGAGGGAAACAGGCGAATCGCCAGGTTGCGATAGGCGCTGGGATTGACGAGGAACATCACCGTCAGAACGACGACGAGGAGCAGTTGCAGCAAGACGGCGAGGGAGTTGGAGAAAAAGGTAAAGAAGTTTCCGAGTAAATCGCCCGCCAGCGGTCCGACTTGGCGCGTCAAATCGGTGAAGTTGGGTAAGTTGATTTCCTCGAGATTTAACCAATTGGGGGGATTTTGCAGGACGCCATCGAGCCACGCCAGAAACCGTTGCCATCCCACGGGAACCAGTTCGAGGAGTTGTTGGAACTGCTCGACAAATGGCGGAACGACGAGTCCGATGAATAAGATTCCGAACAGCAACACCAACAACAGCGACAGTAGCACCGCTTGGCCGCGATCGATCGCGATACCCCGACGATGGCCGAACCGCTGAATCCAGCGAACCAGACTGTTCAGGGCGATCGCTAACACCATCGCCGTAAACACCAGCAGCAAGACTTGACGAAACTGCCAAAGTATGGTAATCGATATGACGAAGCCGATAACGGCGATCCAATCCCCGAGTTTCACAACGTTGACTCCTGACACCAAAAAGCGATCGAACCGGCTTTGAGCGGAGTTCTCGGTTGAGAACAGCTCAAAAGCATCTATCCCAGGGGAAATTTGCAGTGTTTTGCCGTTGGAGAGCAGTGGTTTGAGCAAAAACGACGTTGCGCTTAGAATACCTTACGCTGTCCGATATCGCCCAACACCTTCAAGGCGAACTTGGGCAAGGCCAACATTCGCCGCCAGCGCCAAGGTTCTTGATAGAGGCGATAGGCCCATTCTAGATGGTTGTTTCCCATCCATTCCGGAGCGCGAGTTTTGACCCCCGCCCAAATGTCGAAACTGCCACCGACACCAATCCAGACAGCATTGGGGCAAAGATGGCGGTGTTCGACAATCCAGAGTTCCTGACGGGGAACCCCCAACCCCACTAAAACCAAATCGGGCTGTTTCTGTTGTAACTCGCGGGTTAAGTCTTGTCGTTCCTCGTCGGATAAATAGCCGTGTCGCACGCCGACGATATTTAAGTTTCGATACTCTCGTTGGAGGTTGTCGGCGGCTTGTCGAATCACCTCGGGTTTCCCGCCGTAGAAAAAGACCGATCGCGACGAGTCCAGTTGCGACAGTAGCGTTTGCGCTAGTTCGATCCCCGGATAGCGTTTGACGCGGTATCCTGACAGTTGTAAATAAAGCACGACCCCCGCCCCGTCAGGAATCGAGAGTTCCGCTTGACGGATGGCGTCAGCGAGATCGGGGTGAGTTTCAGCTTGCATCGTCATCTCTGCGTTGAGCGTGATAACGTGAGTCCCGAGATGTCGATCGAGTCGAGAACGCAACCACGCTACATAATTGGGATGTAGGTGGACGGGCATTCCCAAGACGCTAACCGTATTTAAGGCGAAAGTGTCTAAGACTTCAGACATAGCATCGAGTTTCCCAAAGGCGCGATCGCACACAGATCGATTGCGGAGTCTAGTGTACTGGTTTGGGAAAGCCTTTGCGAAGAACGGCGAAGAACTTTTTCCCGAAACCCGTTCGGTTTCACAGGGTTTCGGGCTTCGAGGGAAATTTCCCTCGCGAAAACCAAGCTTGTTGGTGACATTCCTCCCGACGCCTATCGCTGCGCGATAAGGCGCGGGCTTCTCAGAGTCGCCTCTGAGCTTTTCTGCTTCTCAGCCAGTTGGCTAGATATGGTTTCCCATATCCCCGCTACCTCGACTCCACAGACATTTTCGATACCCGAAAGACCACGGGCTTTGATAACTTCCGAGCTGGCAATATCTCTCGGCTTGACCGACCCACACTCATGACACTCATGAACCCTGACTCTCAGATCTTTTTTCACAATAGCCCCACAATCAGGACATTCCTGACTGGTGCCATTGGGATCGACCTTGCCAAGGTACGTGCCGGTCTTGAAGCACACCCAAGGCAGGACTTGATTCAAGAACTGACCCAATCCAGCATCCAGGGTGTGCTTGCCCAGGAATCCCTTGGCCATGATTCGGAAATCAATATCCTCGATGAAGATATTGCTTGCGAGTCGGCAAAGCTTGTGAGCCTGTTTGAATTGCCAATCCAGGCGATATGCTGCGATTTGTTCGTGTACCCGTCCAATCTTCTTGATAAGCTTAGCTCGATTATTGGAGCCCTTCTGTTTTCTTTTTAACCTGCGTTGCAGCAATTTAAGCTTGCGTTGCAGCTTGGCAAAGAAACGAGGTCTCTCGACTTGCAAGCCATCAGAAGTGGAAAGGAAATACTCCAACCCAACATCGATGCCAATGGCATGTCCGATAACGGGCGGGACTTCTGGAACGCTGACATCAATCTGCAGGCAAAGGGTGGCGTACCATCCCGAGTGCTTTTTGATGACACGGACCGTTTTGACAACAAACCCATCCGGGATAGGGCGATGCAGCACAATCGGCATCTCTCCAATCTTAGGCAGCTTGATTTTGTTACCTCGGACGGGATTGGTCTTGAACTGCGGAAACAGAAAAGAGCGATATTGCCCAAACTTCTTGAAGCGAGGGAAACCAAATCCTCTTTCTTTCCTGGCAGCAAATGCAGCCTCGACGCGCCGTATTGGTTCCTGCAATACCTGAGACTGCACGTCTCGAAGATGCGGGAATTTCTTCTTGGCTACAGTCACTGCATTCTGTTGTTTGTAATAGTCAGGATACGGCGCATCCGCTGGAATAATGTAACTCTTCTCCAGGCTGCACCGATCTATTGGGCATTTCCGAGACTGGATCTAATCTTTCCTCTCTGCCAGGGCGTAATTGTATACGCCTCGACAGATTTCGAGCCAGGAAACCATACGGGCTTCTTGCTCCAAAGATGGATAGATTCGGTACTGCCAATTCATTACAAACATACTGCTATTCTAGCAGTATTTAAGGAGAAAAGTATGCCCCTTAAATGCTCATCTCCGGGGCATCGAGCCCCATCGATTCGCCCCCCATCAGTTAAAATCGTCAAAAGCGCGTTCGAGCCTTGGGTTCGAGTCGTGCCTTAGAACTATCTGCTTCATTTTGCCGCGAGTCGAGCGATCGCATTGACCCCTACGAGGAAAAATTCAAGATGACTGTCATGCAGTTCGCCGTAGCCAGTCCCACCACCACACCGACCGTCACCCCCGACCGGTCGCGCCAAGTCACGCGCAAAGACTATCCTAACTATAAGGTGATCGTGTTAAACGATGATGTCAATACGTTTCAGCACGTCGCCACCTGTTTGATGAAATACATTCCCCAGATGACGAGCGATCGCGCCTGGGAACTGACCAATCAAGTACATTACGAAGGACAGGCGATCGTGTGGGTCGGTCCCCAAGAACAAGCCGAGTTTTACCACATGCAACTCAGCCGCGCCGGCCTCACCATGGCCCCCATCGAACCGGCGTGATAGCGAGATGGGGAAATAGGGAGATCTTCGCTGTTTGCTATGAAAGTCCCATGCGGATTTCAGAACAGAAAGAGGCGTAACTGTCGCCGTTGGCGTGTTTGATGACGCTGGTGCGTTCCCGTAAGTTGGGACTGACGAACCAGAGACGCTCTTCGGACTCGAAGCCCTCGGCACGGGCGAGTAAGGTTAACGCTTCGTCGGCACCGAGGACGAATTCTCCCGTGACGGGTTTCGCGTTGGGCTGTTGGGACCATTGCCAGAATTTGCCCGCGTTTGCACGATCGCCGTCGGCGACGAATACCAGCATTGTCGATCCCTTGTGCGGGCTGGCAGAAGTGCCTACCGTACCTTCCCAGCGGGAACGAATCGCGCATAAAACCTCGTCTGGAGAGATTCCGAGAGACTGACAGCGATCGATCGTGGCGCGATCGTCAGTCGGTAAGCGATCGATCCATAAATCCGATTTTCCTGCCTCTAACTCTCGAGGTGGAACGGCGTGACTGGTACGCTGCGAAAACCATTTTCCCGCACACTGGTCGATAAATTCGAGAACGTCCATCTATCTTGTCTTAACTTTTGTGTTCGATTGTCGTTGGAAGGGACAAACTGCCTTCAGATATCTTACGCCATCGATCGCCACAGGGAGATCGATAGCAGTGCTGGGCGATCGATCTCCTGACCTTCATCCCCAGCGGCGAAGTTTTTTAAAGTCTCTGTAAAGAGATTTCAAAGTTCCGGGGAGAAGTATAGAGCCAGCAGGTGTTTCAGGATAAGATCGGAGTACTTCCTCCCCAAGAGGCTCGAACACAGCGAAACTGAGTTTTCACAGTAACCCCCTCCATTGAGTAGCTCGAGTTAGAGGGAAGTGAGGCGCGGAAAGCGATCGCGATCGCAAGTCCTGTCCTTCGCCTATCACATCAGATGACTCAGTGCGATCGCCCTGAGACGGGATTTTAATTACTGAACTCAAGGGTGATATCTGAGATATTAGGCTCGTTCGGAACACTAGGGAACCTCGAAAGCGGCGATGGCGATTGTACTGCGACCTCACGGTAAGCTCGACGCTCGCGGAGCGGCCAAACTCCGGCGCAAGCTGCGATCGCTCGTTGCGTCGAGTCCCAAAACTCAAAATACTTGGATTGTCGATTTGTCCGACGTGAGGGCGATCGATCGCAACGGCTTAACCAGCTTAGTCGCT
Organism: Baaleninema sp.; assembly: GCF_049974805.1. NCBI lineage: Bacteria > Bacillati > Cyanobacteriota > Cyanophyceae > Oscillatoriales > Oscillatoriaceae > Baaleninema > Baaleninema sp. Next base: position 19,486 of record NZ_JBNGCO010000023.1, on the reverse strand, counting down.
TTACGGCGCTGTGCGAGTAAAGCCGGATGTCAGCTCATATTGCGCGATCCCTCAGAAACCGCCCGTGCCATGCTAGAAGTGGCGCATCTCGAAAGTAGCTTCGAGATTCGTCAATCGACAAACAAATCTACGAAAAAAAAGATCGCGCCTCCCACAAAACTCCCTAAACCTCAGACCTTGGCGAAAGTCTCGCCCCCCTCGATCGATCGGTCTTCCTCACCGGTTTCGGTATCCCAACCCGCATCGCTTGAAAGCCGGAACTCGTATTCAATAGAGTTGGAAACTTAACAACAATTAAAACTCATGAGAGGAAGTGGACGACGAGGGGGGAGTGATATAATCATGCCATGTCAGCCCCCCCGAAAATTTGGCATTACAGCCCGATCGAAACCCCACCCGCCGAGTTTGTTCGATCGCTTCAAAAGCATACCGATGGTCGGTGCGAACGCTTGGCAGTTTTACTTTGGAATCGAAACATCCGAGACCTGGAAAAATTACCGGGATTCCTCGACCCCCAGCAATACCGAAGTGCTGACCCCTTTGAGTTTGCTGGAGAAATGCAGCGAGCCGTCCGCCGTCTGACGGAAGCTCGATCGCGCAACGAACAGGTGGCGATTTGGGGCGATTTCGACGCCGATGGCGTGACCGCAACCTCAGTGTTATGGGAGGGATTAGGACAGTTTTTCGAGCGCGATCGACAACTGTCCTACATCGTTCCCAACCGCTTTACCGACTCCCACGGTTTAAACCGACGAGGAATCCAACGCCTCGCCGAAGAAAACGTCAACCTCATCGTCACCTGCGATACGGGAAGCACCAACCTCGAAGAAATCCAGTTGGCCGCCGAACTGGGGATCGACGTTATCGTTACCGACCACCATACCCTTCCCGAACGGCGGCCGCCCGTCGAGGCCATCGTCAATCCCCGCAACCTTCCCGAAACCCATCCCCTCTATCACCTGTCGGGGGTGGCGGTGGCCTACAAACTCGTCCAAGCTCTCTATCAAACCCTCCCCGAGGTTCCCCAACAGCCTCTCGAAGACTTACTGGATTTAGTCGCCATCGGCTTAATCGCCGATTTAGTCGAACTCAGCGGCGACTGTCGCTATTTAGCCCAAATGGGGCTGAAAAAACTGCAACAACAACTGACACACCCCACCCGTCCCGGCGTGGCAGAACTGTTAAACCGCTGTAAGCGCAGCGGCGATCGCCCCAGCGACGTATCTTTCGGGATCGGACCGCGCATCAACGCCGTCAGTCGCATTCACGGCGACGCCAGCTTTTGCGTCGAACTCCTCACCAGTCGCGACGAAAAACGTTGTAAAGCCTTAGCCCACAAGGCCGAACTGGCCAACGCACGACGTCAGGAACTTCAGCGGCGCGTCAACCACAGCGTCAGAGCCAAACTCGCACAATTGGACTTGTCCACCACTAGCGTCATCGTATTGAGCGATCCTCAGTGGGAAGTGGGAGTGTTGGGATTGGTGGCCGGTCAAATCGCCCAGGATTACAGCCGTCCCACGATTTTACTCTGCACCGACCTCGTGGGAGACCCACCGATGGCGCGGGGTTCGGCGCGATCGATCGATCGAATCGACCTCTACCGCCTCGTCAAATCCCAAGAACATCTCCTCCATCGTTTCGGCGGCCATCCCTTCGCCGCCGGGTTGAGTCTTCCGGTGTCGAACCTGGACTTGTTCGCCGAAGCCATCAACCGAGAATTAGCCCAGCAGTTAGGACGAACTGGAGGTGTCGCCTCTCAACTGCACATCGATTTAACGGTGACGGTGGCGGAGTTAGGACGAGACTTATTTAAAGAGTTGAAACATCTCGAACCCTGCGGAATGGGAAATCCCGTTCCTCAGTTATTGATACGGGATTGTTGGTTCGAGGAGGTTTGGAATAAAAACCTTCGCGACAGTACCGGAAAAACCGTCAAATACATCCAGACCTTTTTTAAAATCTGGGACGAAACCGCAGAAAGCGGATTTCACGGCGTTTGGTGGGGACATTATCAAGACGAAATTCCCAAAGGACGCTGCGACGCCGTAGTGGTGCTGGATGTCAATACTTACGAAAAACGCTATGAAGTTCGGTTAATCGACGTGCGATCGGCCTTAGAGCGACAGGCGGCGGAAATCGTGGGGAAACCGAAATTTCGCCTTCTCGACTGGCGGGTAAAATCGGAAATTCCCCAGCCGCACCCGCCGTTACTAGAAACCTGTCCGAGTAGTTGGGAACAACTCGAACGATGGTTTCGCCAAGTTCGCCAAGAGTTGGGCGCGACGGGAGAATTAGCCCTGGCTTATTCCGAGCCGGAACCCGTTTCGCCAGAAGAGATTTTCATGGAATTGTTAGGTGTTGCTAAGTATTTAAATCGGACGGGCAAACGGGTTGAGATTTATAAAATTCGCGATAAATTGGCATTGAGCGATCGCACCCTATCCCTCGGATTTTTAGCCCTGCAAGAGTTGGGTTTTCAAACCCAGCTTCGTCAGGATACTGTTCAAATAAAACACTCTCAAGTTTTAGAGAAAAATTCGGAGGATAAGCCATCGATCGACCGATTTTTAGAAGCCGTTTGTGAAGAACAATTTCGCTGTAGTTACTTCACCAAAGCCTCCATTTCAACGATTCGAGACGTGGTGACATTTTGATTTTTTGTTTCTTCATTTTATAGCCTGTCTACCCGGTGTAATTCTCTGTGTTTGGGTTCATCTCACTTTTGTAAAAATATTAGTTTGCGGTAGGTTGGGTGGAGTGAGAGCGAAACCCAACAACATATCGATTCAGTGCAGAGACTCCGATCTAATAAATTTACATTTTTGAGATGCACCCTCTGTGTTCTCTGTACCTCTGTGGTTAAAAATCAAAATTTTATTCATAGCAAATCATTTAAAAAATGAACTTGCAATATATTGCAAAATTGATATTATTCAGAAATAATATATTATCACAAATCGATATCAGGACTTAAAAAAACAACAAAAAATATAGCATACATCATATCAATATATCTCCCTAAAAACAATGACGCTCAACGAAGTCATAAAATAGGTGTATAGTTTTTTTGCGTAGCAGCGAACCATACCGCTTAAATTTTTTCAGAGTTCCCGAATCTCCAGAACCTATCCGATATTTCGTATCAATTGCATAATTTTCAACGACCAAATCGCATGGCTCATCACTTCCAAATTTGACCGCCGGATGAAAATCAGGGCAGTATTTTTTACAGACTTCAACAACTAATAACTGCCAACACATTCCAAGTTCGCGTCCCCAATACTGTCTGTTTTCTCTTTTTAATTGAGGAGAAATTTCAAATACATTCATTAAAGGATCTCGCTCTTCATTTTCTTTAGCATAAACTTTGTCGCTAAAAGAATTTTGATATTTTTTTAATATATTCTCTAAGGATTCTTCAGGCATGATTTATCGAGAAGTGACATCCGAAATAAAATTAAGTGAAATAGCATTAGTAATTTGGGGACAGGGTGCATCTCACTTTTGCAAAAACATCAGTTTGGGGTGGCAAAATTCCCGATTAGCACTTCCGGTATAAGATCCCCGGCATCTCCAAGATGCCGGGGATCTGGAAATTGAGTGCGCCCAATTCGATGAATTTACATTTTTGAGATGCACCCTGGGGACAGTTATACAGAATCCGAATCTCAAACATCGCTGGACTTACGCAATTAAACGTTAACCACACTAAATGTAGGTTAGAGTTGGCATTGCCCACCCTACAAATGGGGTGAATACGTAAGTCCTGCATCGGTTTCTCCGTTCGTGCAAGCTTCCGCAGTTTAGCCTGCAAAAAACTCTCTGTGTTCTCTGTGCCTCTGTAGTGAAGTAAACCTTTTCTGTGAAATCAGACAATATCAGAAAAAAATAGGGACGTTGTATCCAACATCCCTATCGTATCTTCTCTTGAAATTTCTCTTGAAATCTCGAACTTAAATATCCAAATCGTCGAGATTCAATTTCGGACCTTCCGTTTCAATGAACTCGCGGCGGGGGGCGACTTTATCCCCCATCAACACCGTAAAGATGCGATCGGCTTCGGCGGCGTCTTCAATTTCAACCCGCTTCAACAGACGAGTTTCTGGATTCATCGTCGTATTCCAAAGCTGAGTCGGCATCATTTCACCCAACCCTTTAAACCGCTGAATGTTGTAATTGGCGTTAGACGGTAACTCGTTGAGATAGCGGTGCAACTCGCGATCGCTATAACAATATTGATGGTTGCGTCCCCGTTCCACTTTGTACAGCGGCGGACAAGCAATGTATACAAAACCGCGATCGACCAACTCCCGCTGATAGCGATAGAAGAACGTCAACAACAGCGTCCGAATGTGCGCCCCGTCCACGTCAGCGTCCGTCATCAGAATAATGCGGTGATAGCGCAATTGGGATTCGTCGAACTCTTCCCCTTTAATCCCCAAACCGATGGCCGTAATCAACGACTGAATCTCGTTGTTTTTATAAATCTTCGCGTCGTCCGTTTTCTCAATGTTGAGGATTTTACCGCGCAGGGGCAAAATCGCCTGAAAGCGGCGATCGCGTCCCTGTTTCGCACTCCCACCTGCGGAGTCCCCCTCCACCAAAAAGATTTCCGATTCCGAGGGATCTTTCGTACTGCAATCAGCCAATTTCCCCGGTAGCGTCGAAGATTCCAACACCGACTTCCGGCGTACCAGTTCCCGGGCCCGGCGTGCAGCTTCAGCAGCGTTAAAGGCTTGAATCGCTTTCTCGAGAATCGCATCGGCGACGTTGGGGCGAAACTCCAGATACTCCGTCAGCACTTCCCCCACCAACGAATCGACGATTCCGCGAACTTCCGTATTTCCCAGTTTCGTCTTCGTCTGACCCTCAAATTCGGGATCGGGGACTTTCACGGAAATCACCCCCGTCAAGCCTTCGCGGACGTTCTCGCCCCCCAGATTCGACGCCCCTTCCTTCAATTTGTTGCGCTTGCGGGCGATATTGTTCATCGTCCGCGTCAAGACGGTTTTCAAGCCTTCGAGGTGCGTTCCGCCGTCTACGGTACGAATGTTGTTGGCGAAGCCGAGGAGGTTGTCACTGTAGGCGTCGATCGACCACTGTAAGGCCACTTCGACTTGGACGTTATTCCGTTCTCCAGAAACGTAAATAATTTCTTCGTGAATCGGTTCTTTATCCCGGTTCATATATTGAACGTACTCGCGGATTCCCCCCTCGTAACAGTAGGTTTCCACGCGAGGTTCCGTCGTTCCCAGGAGTTCGAGGCGATAGTCCGTAAAGGTGATGCGAACGCCCGCGTTAAGATAGGCCAGTTCGCGAATGCGTCCGGCGATGGTGGTGTAATCGAACTCGATTCCCGTGGTGAAGATATCGCGATCGGGTAAAAATCGAACCGAGGTTCCGGTGCGTTTCTTCTCGGGACTGGGTTTCGTTTTCAGGTCTTCGACGGGTTTACCCCGTTCGTAGCGTTGGGTATGAACCTTTTTCTCCCGCCAAACCGTAACTTCCACCCATTCCGAGAGGGCGTTGACGACAGAGACGCCAACCCCGTGCAACCCCCCAGAGACTTTATAACCGCCGCCGCCGAACTTACCGCCGGCGTGGAGGACGGTGAGAACCGTTTCCAGGGCGGAACGTCCGGTTTTCGAGTGAACTTCCGTCGGAATACCTCTTCCGTCGTCCGTCACGCTCACCGAACCGTCCGCGTTGAGGTCGATTTCGATGTGGGTGCAATAACCAGCTAGTGCCTCGTCGATGGCGTTGTCCACCACTTCGTAAACCAAGTGGTGCAGACCTCGCGGCCCCGTCGAACCGATGTACATCCCCGGTCGCTTGCGAACCGCCTCCAGTCCTTCGAGAACCTGAATTTGGTCGGCACTATAGCTACTGGTCATGACTGCTTCTCCGAAAATAGGGGGTTAAACCCGCCAGATTTTTTGACGGACGACAAAAATCATAAAAATTCTAACACAAAATGGTTACGCTCGATTTTAGGGGCAGATGGAGCGCGATTTGAGTGGGGGGTGGATGTACTAAAATTAATGGGTTAGTGCGTAGGGAAATGGCGTGAAGGGAGCGAAGGCGAAACCGTTACCAGGATGTATTGTTGTTTGTGGAGCGACGGCAACGGGAAAATCGGGATTGGCGATCGAATTGGCGCAGCGACTCGGTTCGGTGATTCTCAGTGCCGATTCCCGTCAGGTGTATCGAGAGTTCGACATCGGCACGGCGAAACCCACGCCAGAAGAGTTACAACTCGTTCCCCATTATCTCATCGATTGTTGCGATCCGATCGCACAGCTAACTCTCGCCGACTACCAGCAACAAGCGCAGCATCTCATCGCCGCACAACATCAAAAAAATCCAGAATCGCCGCCGTTGTTGGTGGGGGGAACGGGGTTGTATATCAAATCCGTCACCAAGGGGTTGAAGATTCCCCGGGTTCCGCCACATCCGGAACTGCGATCGCAACTGGCGGCCTTGGGACAACCGCAGTGTTATCAGATGTTGCAGCAGGTAGACCCTACAGCAGCGACAAAAATCCACGCCAACGACGCCACGCGCACCCTACGGGCTTTAGAAGTCTATACCGTCACCGGCCGTCCCCTCTCGCAGCAACAGGGAGAAGAGCCACCAGACTATCCTATTTTACATCTCGGTTTAGCCTGCGACCCCGAGGCACTCGATCGCCGCATTCGCCAGCGCACGCAAAAAATGGTGGACATGGGATTCGTGGCGGAAGTCGAAACCCTAATTCGTCGCTACGGGGCAGATTTGCCCCTGTTGAACACCTTGGGATACGCGGAAATGAAGCGTTATCTCGCCGGAGACATTTCTTTAGACGAAGCCGTAGAGTTGACGGCGTTACACACCCGTCAGTTTGCCAAACGTCAACGAACTTGGTTTAACGCTTATCCCGAAATTGAATGGTTCGACGCAGACGCACCGGATTTGCGCGATCGCGTTCTCACCCAAATCCTGTCAGAGATGAGGGGATGATGGGGTGATGGGGTGATGAGGAGCAATCTGTTAACTGTTAACCGATCGCTGTTCGCTGTAAAAGTGCGGGTTTTCCAGCCAAGCCAGAGTGCAGATAAGAACGACTCAAGCCGCACTCTACCCTCTACACTCTACCCTCTGCACTGAAAAACCCGCACTTGACGGGGATCGATCGAACAGAAACGGTCGATAACCACATTTTCGCGATTATCGATAGCTCTCGACCCCTTGCGGAATACTAGCTCGAGCGACGGCGATGCCGACGACGACGCTGTTTCCGTAAGGCTTCCGCTTTCCGCTTGCGTTTTTCCAGCGGCGTTTCAAAATGGCGGTTTTTCTTGAGATCGAGAAAAATTCCCGCTCTAGAAACACCACGGCGGAAGCGGCGCAGAGCCGATTCGATTCCTTCGTTTTCACCCACAATAATTTGGGTCATACCAGAAGCTTCTCCATAGTCGTTACAAGTTGTTTCGCCCGTTCGGCGGCTTTAGAAATCGCGAGAGCGGCTGCGACCGAAAGACTGTCTGCCGCCACTGCTAGAGCGTTTGTCTTGACGAGGCTTCGCTTTGTTAACGCGAAGGCGGCGGTCCATCCACTCTGCTCCATCTAGTTCTTCGATGGCGCGTTCTTCATCGGTTTCGTCTTCCATTTCCACGAAGGCGAACCCGCGCACGCGACCTGTTTCCCGGTCGGTCGGCAAGTGAACCCGCGTAACGGTTCCGTAGTCAGTGAAGACCTCTTGTAGGTCTTCCTGGGTAATCTCGTAATTGAGATTACCAATGTAAATAGACATTCGCGATTTCCCAAATTGAATTCGTCTTGAGATGGAGCTTTCGGAGTGTGGTCTGTGAATACCGATAGGGAAACCGATCGATACTATGAACCTCTATCACCGCCGAATGGCTTGTCTCTTTTCTTGACTTTAGCAGAATTTGCAGGCGTCCGACGAGGGGGTGGGGCATCGGTTAACCGAAGGGAACTGATACTCTAGAGAAATCGTTAACAAACCTTAACGGGAAAACTGCTTTTGTCTACGGATATGATGATGCGTGCTTGCTGGAATTGGCGACGCTGGCTCTCTGTCTTTTGTGTAGCGATCGCGCTGTGGTCGATCGCCGTGACGCCAGCTTGGGCAAAAATCGACGACGATAAATATGATGGCAATATTTTCGCCCTCTACGCCGGAAACGGGTCTTTGGTTCCCCCGAAGGTGGATTTAAAACGGTCTCTCGAGGCGGAACGGCCGACGCTGCTGGTGCTGTATCTCGATGACAGCAGCGACTGCAAGGGGTTTACCACGACGGTTTCCCAACTGCAAGCCTATTACGGTCGCGTGGCGAACTTCGTTCCGGTAAACGTCGATAGTATTGCCATGAAAGAGGAGTTCGATCGATCCGACCCCGGTTATTACTACGATGGCTTCGTTCCCAAAACCGTCGTCTTCGACGATAGCGGAGAGGTTCGCTTTCAAGGTCGGGGTCAGGTGGCGTTTGAAACCCTCGACGACGTATTTCGGGAGATTTTCGACCTGCTACCGCGATCGGAATCTCTGGAGTTGAAACGACGACCCCTCAACGAGGTCAATACTGAACTGACTGAGTGATGAGGGGATGATGGGGTAATGGGATGAGGGGGGGGAATGGGATGATGTGAAATTATCTCCCCATCTTCCCCTCTCTTCGTCGGTTTAAAATCGGTTCGCTTTTTTGGGCTGAAAATTGCTATTCCGCCGGAATAAAGGTGGGGTAGAAATCGCGAATGCGATCGGTGGCGTCGATGCAACTGTCCATCACGTCAAGGGTGGCTAAGTCAGAGGGAGGGGTGATTCCGGTGACGCAGTTGGCGTAGCGTTCCGGAAGCAGGCTGCGGCGACAGCTATCGAGGACGATGGGTAAGTTTTCCGTCGTCGTCAGTCCCGCAATGTCTACGACGCAACTGGACAACTCCCGAGGACGGCGGACTTCGCGGCAGTTATCGAGGGCGGTCACCGCTGTAATTTCGGTACCTTCGTCGATTTCGGCCACGCAACTGGCCAAATCTCTCGGCGCGAAGGCGGTACCGCAAGCCAAGGCCACCACTTCGTTGTCGAGACCGCGATCGAGTAATTGGGTCGTACAGGCATTGTAGTCGGCTTGGCTACCTTTTCTCGCTTGTGCGGGAGGGTTCGGCAGAACTGTCATCGACAGTCCCGCGATCGCTCCCAAACTGGCAATCGTCCGGAAAAATTTGGCGTTCATAGAATCTTCTCGCTTGGATAACTGCATTTTCGGCAACTTCTGTCAATCGATCGCGACATAATCCCCAATATTTTAAAGCCAGACCGTTTAGAACTCAGCCTGACTGTGCTTTATCGAAAATTTCGGTCTGAAAACCCCGTCCTTCTAGAACGGCTTTAACTTTGCATGGTACACTAGATGGCTGTGGGTAAACTGACTAACGAAAACCAAATTAGTGAGTTTGGCTCACATTCCATTGGCTCACATTCCAATCGAATTGAACTTTTGGCGGTGGGACACACCGTTACAGCCTGTGGAGCGCATTTAAAACTCGAAAGGGTATTATGCCCGATCGATCAGTTGCCAAAAACCCGTAAGGGAAGGAAGCACCCAACCCAAATCGTGAGGTTCTGGAATCGCCGTCTTTCTAGGGCGGAGAGGATGTCAAAATAAAATGCTTGGGTTAATTTCACTTGAATCCACCAGAAACCTCTCCTGCTATCCATTGGCTGAATTCAGGCTGAATTCAACAAAAATGGTTGCAGATGGTAGACCCCATTAACTTGTAAGGGGTTCGCCGGAGCGATCGGTTCCGCGCTGTAGTACCGTTGGCAAAGCCGTGCCGAAGGCACGCTTGTCAGCGCCGGGATACATGGACTGCCCCGGTCAACGAGAACACATCCACCCACTAGAACACATCCACACACAGGAAACTCTATGTCACGATATCGAGGACCTCGCCTGAGAGTCGTTCGCCGTTTAGGTACGTTACCCGGTCTGACCCGGAAAGATCCCAAACGCAGCTATCCCCCAGGCGAACACGGCCAAGGTCGCCGCAAGCGCTCTGAATACGCCATCCGTCTCGAGGAAAAGCAAAAGCTGCGCTTCAACTACGGTATCACCGAAAAACAACTGCTGCGTTACGTCAAACGCGCCCGTCGCATCCAGGGTTCCACCGGCCAAGTGCTGCTGCAACTGCTGGAAATGCGCTTAGATAATACGGTTTTCCGTCTGGGTATGGCACCGACGATTCCGGCGGCTCGCCAGCTCGTCAACCACGGACACATTACTGTCAACGGCCGCGTTGTCAACATCGCCAGCTACAACTGTCGTCCTGGGGATCTCATCGAAGTGAGAAATCGCGAAAAGTCTCGCGAACTCGTCAAACAAAACTTGGACTCTCCCGGTTTGGCCAACATCCCTTCTCACTTGAAACTCGACAAAGACAAGCTGCAAGGGGAAGTCACCGGCGTTATCGATCGAGAATGGGTGGCTCTGCAAATCAACGAGCTGCTCGTGATCGAGTACTACTCGCGTCAGGCTTAATCCTCCGCCTCTTCAACACATCAAACGTATCAAGTCGTCCTTTGCTGGGTATCGCCGACAAGGGACGACTTTTTCAGTGAACGGGGAACAGGGAATAGGGAACAGGGAACAGGGGTAGGGTGCGTGACTTCTAGATCCCACTTCTAGATCCCCGGCATCTTCGAGATGCCGGGGATCTGACCCCATCACCCCATCATCTCATCACCCCATCATCTCATCACCCCATCATCTCATCACCCCATCATCTCATCACCCCATCATCCCCTCATCCCCCGCTCAACCGCCAATTTGGGACATGGTGCGGCTGTAGGTTCCGGTGAGGGTGCCGTTGTCTCGGTCTTTGAAGTTGATTTCGGGTTTGAGGTGTAGGAGATGGCCCACGGCTTGGCGCAGTTCGGGGAGAGATGCGCCTTGGCGTAAGGCGCTGCGCAGGTCGATTTGACCGGTTTCGTCTAAGAGACAGGGACGAAGCCAACCGTCGGCGGACAGACGCATCCGGTTGCAGCGATCGCAAAAACATTCGGACATTTGACTGATAAAGCCGAGGGTTCCCTGAGCGCCGGGAATTTGGAAGATGTCGGCGGGTCCGGCGCCGGTGACGCTGGCGGCTTGGAGTCCCCAGTGTTGCCGGATGCGCTGGCGTAGTTCTTCGGAGGGAATCCAGCCTTTGTGAGTAAATAGGTTGGCGTTGCCGACGGGCATGAATTCGATGAATCTTACGTGCCAGCGACGATCGACCGTTAAGGCGGCTAAGTCCAATACTTCTTCGTCGTTGATGCCGGGGATGACGACGACGTTGATTTTTAGGGGGTCGAACCCTACTTCATATGCTTTCTGTATGCCCTCCCAGGTCTGTTTCCAGCGGCTTTTGGCGCGGTTTCCGATAATTTTGTCAAACGTATCGGGATGAAGGGAGTCTAGGCTAATATTGACGCGCTGGAGTCCGGCGGCGTGGAGGGCTTCGGCTTTCTCGGCCAGTAGAAAGCCGTTGGTGGTCATGGCTAAATCTTGGGTTTCGGGGATGGTGGCGATGTCTCGGACGATCTCTATTACGTCGGGACGCAGTAAGGGTTCGCCCCCGGTGAGGCGGAAGCGGCGGAATCCGAGGGGGACGAAGACTTCCCGCAGCAGCGTCAGGAGTTCCTCTGGCTTGAGTAAGTTTTGTTGAAGAATGTAGTTGAGTTCTTCGCCTTCGGGCATGCAGTACTGACACCGGAAGTTACAGCGATCGAGCAGGCTAATGCGAAGGTAGTCTACGGTCGGATTCATGAATAAAGGTGGGTGGCGAGGCGTTTTCGGGCATCGCAACTGAGAAAGACGACGCCTTGACTACCCAGTTTAATTAAACTCGTAACGAGTATTGTTTGTGCTGTGGTGTTGAAAGGGGTGGCCACATTGCGAAGTAATGTTGCAGAACGTAACGGAAACGTTTACGGTGTCCCGTCCGATGAACTACTATTCTCAGATGTCTCAGATCGAAGGTCTCGAAGGGACTGCTGGCATCTTGGTTAAAAGTCTCGAAGTTAAAAGTCTCGAACTTCCAGGGAACGGTCTTCGACTCCTCCTCGCTAACTCAGTACGCATTCAGTTTTAAAAACTCGATCGCATATGTCTCCTCAACCTAACGCCCTCAATCTCATTAGTCGCCCTCGCCGTTTGCGTCGTACTCCGGCGTTGCGGCGCATGGTTCAAGAAACGAATTTGACCGTCAACGATCTGATTTATCCCATGTTCGTGATGGAAGGGGAAAATCAGAAAGTGGAAGTGGCGTCAATGCCGGGATGCTACCGCTACACGCTGGATTTCCTGGTTAAAGAAGTGGCGGAGGTGTATGCGTTAGGGATTAACGCGATCGCTCTGTTTCCGGTGATTCCTGAAGCGAAGAAAGACGAAACGGGCAGCGAAAGCTACAATCGTGAGGGTTTGGTTCAACGGACGGTTGCCGCACTCAAGGAAAGTACGCCGGATCTCGTGGTGATTACGGATGTGGCGCTCGATCCCTTCACCAGCCACGGCCACGATGGGTTACTCGATGAGGAAGGCTATATCCTCAATGACGAAACGGTGGAAGTGTTGGTGAAAATGGCTGTGTCCCACGCTGAGGCGGGGGCGGACATGGTGGCGCCGTCGGATATGATGGACGGGCGCGTGGGGGCGATTCGCGATGCCCTCGACGAGGCGGGATTTACGAACGTGGGAATTTTGGCGTATTCGGCGAAATATGCTTCGGCTTATTACGGTCCGTTCCGGGATGCGCTGGATTCGGCGCCGAAGTCTGGGGATAAGAAGACGTATCAGATGGACCCGGCGAATTCGATCGAAGCGATTAAGGAAGTGGAATTGGATATCGCGGAAGGGGCGGATATCGTGATGGTGAAACCGGCTCTGCCTTATCTGGACATCATCAGCCAGATTCGCGAGGAAACGGACGTTCCTGTGGCGGCGTACAACGTCAGTGGCGAGTATGCCATGATTAAGGCGGCGGGTCAAAACGGCTGGATTGACGAGAAAAAGGTGATTCTCGAAACGTTACTCAGTATTAAACGGGCGGGGGCTGATTTGATTTTGACCTATTTCGCGAAAGAAGTGGCGTTGATGTTGAAATAGGTTCGAGAAACGTCAGTTCTAACTGCAACGGTTTGGGTGAGAACCCCGGTATCTTCACGGTATCGGGGTTCGGTTTGTTGGGGCGAAGGCATTTTCTAGAGGGGGAAACTCGGAAAATGCTACAACCATAGAGAAAGCCCTAAATTTAATTCAGAAATTAAATTATCTATGTCCGACCCCTCGATCGATCGGGTGGCGAAGGCGTTCGAGGAGCGCAATTTCAAACAAGCCTCGAAACTCCTCAAGCACCTCAACAGCACAGCCCCTCAGAATCCCTGGGTACGGTATTACATCGGACGACTGTACGAGGAAAGTCGCCGTTTCGATACGGCTGAAACCATTTACCGCCAACTGTTGCGAGATAGTCCTTCGCCGAAACTGATCGATCGCGCCCGTCAGGGGTTGCAGCGATTGCAGGAAGCGGCGCAACAGCAGCGACAGCAGGAACTCGAACAGCTTTTAGCCGATCCGAAAAACGCGGAACCGGGGGCGTTAATCCTCGAAGCTACGCCGCCGGAACGCCGTCAGGAATTCGCCCAACATCTCGCCCAGATTTTTAACGCCGATCCCTATAGCGCTCGCTTGATGTTGCAGTCGCGGGGGTGGCGGTTGTATCGAACGGGGGCGGTGGGCGAGTTGAAATTATATGTGAAGGAGTTGAAGGGGGTGGAAATCCCCGCGTTTGCGGCGTCGGTGGGGGATGTTGAGAAATTGGAACTGTTGCGGGGGGTTTATTTTGAATCGCTGTCGCCTCAGCCTGTGGTGGTGTGTCGCGATCGACACGATCGCCTGGGGAAATTTCGCTTTTCTTGGGAGGAGGTGCGCCAGCAGGTGCGCGGTGGCGTGCCGATTTTCGTCAATGCGGTGAGTTACGACATCAGCCGCAAAACGGAGGAACAGGTTAAGCGGAAGGTGGAAACTCGGGATTTCGCGCAAGTGTGCGATCTGCACTTACCGCGACGACGCTGCATCCTGCGCCTGTGCGATCGCAGTTACGATTTCCAGCAAGGGGTCATTTTTACCCCGGAACAGCAACAAACTCTCGGTAAAATGCGATCGGCGACGACGCGGATTAATTGGAACGGCATGATACAGGCGTTCGATCGATTTTTGCCCGAAATTCCCGTTTGGTCGGATTTTTCTCAGTTTGCTGAAACGGCGATCGATTTCAACTTCCTCCTCGAGAAAGTGACGCCCTATATCGATATTCCGCGATCGGAACCGACGAATTGGGACCCCGCCTTTCAGCTTTACAGCGGTTTGGTCTTTTTGAGAAACTTTGAGAATTGAGAATTGAGAATTGAGAATTTAGGGTTTCCTTTTTAGATGTTCGATAATGGGTCCGAATTGGTTCGATCGCTCTACGATGCGATTAACCGCCGCGATATCGATGGGGCGATCGCGCTGGTAGACGACGAGTGTATTTATGAAGATTTGAATTTTCCTCAACCGTTTCGGGGAAAAGCAGCGGTTCGCCGACTGTTTGAAACCTCCTGTGACAGCGTTCCTGAAGATTTGCTGTTCGTGATTGACGATATTACTGAAGCTGAGGGAAACGCCGTCGGGTTGCTGTGGCACGTGGAACTCGATGGGATTCCGTTTCCCAACGGACGCGGCGCGAGTTTTTACCGGATTTCCGATACCACGGGAAAGCTGGTATTCGCCCGCGATTTAGTCGAACCGCCCTTGAAACCGGGGAAACTCTCGTTAGGGGTGATTCGGTTGGTAACGCCGCTGGTGCGTCCTGTGTTGAAACCGAGGGAAACTCCCAAATCTGAGAATGAGAAAAACGAGAAAAATACGAAACTCTATCCCGGTTACGCCCGGTTGTTGTGGGTTCTGACGGCTGTGTACGTAGGGCTGTTGTTGCTCTCGCCGCCGAATTGGTGGCTTCCTGGGGAGCCGCTTTGGGCGATTCAACCGGAGACGGTACGGGAACTCATCGACGAATCGACCAATTTCTTTTTCCTGTTGCCGATTCTCAGCGGAATTCCGGGTATCGACGCCCCGGTGGTGCATCCGGTGACAGAGGCGTTTTTTAATTTTGCCGAAGCCTGGATTTTTATGTTTTTGCCGCTGTTTCTGGCCGATGCGCGAGGGTATCGGGTTCCTCGCGTGGGGGTGTGGGGCGCGGCGATGTTTTTGACGAATATTTTTATGATGCCCTATATGGCGCGTCGATCGATGACGGTTCCCGATGTCAGCCAACGGCGCGAAAAGGGACTTCTGGCGCGGGTTTTTGGCTGGACGGGGTTGGTGGTGGGATCGATCGCCGTGGTTTGGTTTTTTGTCGGACGCCCGGAATTTGGGGGATTGGCGGAACGGTTGCAGTTTTTCGCCGAGAAAGTGACGAGCGATCGCGTGGCGGTGGCGTTCAGTACGGATTTAATCCTCTTCGGGATTTTTCAAGCGGTGTTAATTGGCGCCGTCGAACCTGTGGGGAGTGCGGTGCGTTGGTTGCGATTCCTGCCGTTTTGGGGCTTGGCGATTTGGTTGATAATTTGAGGCGGGGTTTTGAGGCTGGGTCTGGCGCAGCACCGGCTCGACGCCCGTGCTGCGATCGAGAAATTCCTTGAATTGCTGTCGTTTAATAGGTGTATTTTTTGGGAATTTCTAAGACGATATCGCCTTTGATGACGTATTCGATCGACCAACGGGGGGGATCGATGCGGCGATCGTAAAATTTCGCTTCCCAGTGGAGATGAGGACCGGTGGTGCCGCCACTCGAACCCACCGCCGCTACAATATCCCCGGCTTCGTAAGTTCCCGGCAAGCAATCGCTGAGGTGCATCGCCCGGAATTCGTACTCGGGAAAGCTGGAACTGTACATCGTCGCCGTGAGTCCGCCTCCGGCTCGGTAGGAACAGGTGACTTCTACAGAGGCTTTGTTTTTACCCACAGCCCGCAAGGGAGCGCCGTAGGGCATGGCGATATCGACGCCCCAGTGGGGGACGCTGTAACTGCCGTACACGGGATGGACGGAGCGACAGTCGGAAAAGTCCGCCGCCTGACAGGGTAGGAAAACATCGCTGACGCGATACCCGGCGATGCGTTCGTTGTGGGTGACGGGTTTTTCTAAGTCGGGAGGCAGTTTTTTGGCGATGCCGTCGATGACCGTTTTGAATTTTTGGGTCGATCGCGCTAGGGGCAGTTTCGACTCGGACAGCGGTTCTGTGGCGAAATCGCTGTCCTGTCCTTTTAACTGTACTTGCTTTTCGACTGGGGCGGCGGCAATATCTTCTAAGAGGACGGGAGCGGGTTTCGAGGCGATGTCAGGCGTCGGTTTGCCGGGAATTGTTGGGGCGGGAACCGTGCGCTCTTTGGCAAGGTTCGGAAACAAGGCAATATAGCCCCAGCTTACGCCGAGAGCGGCGAGAAATAACACCACCAATTCCCACCACAGCGGCGTTCCTTCGTCGGCGAGTAAGCTGTCGTGGCGTTCTTTGAGGGCGGCGATGCGAGCTTCGGCTTCTTTAAGTTGAGTTTCCCGTTCGGCTTCGATTTGGCGGGCCCAGTTGTGTAATGGATGATAGGCAGATAATCCCGTTTCCTGCGATCGAGAGGGTGAAGACAGGGGACGATAGGGACGAGGTTGAGGACGGCGTCTCGGTGGCGCTGGGTAAATCTCCGACGGCTTTCGGCGAGCTGCGGTATCGAGATAGGGATTGCTCCGTGCGCGATGGGAATCGAGCTGTGTTGGCGATGCATCCTCAAGTGGCAGTTGAGTCATTTGGCTTGAAGTGCTGTGTTTTTTTCATACGATGTGCCTTTATCGCGCGATCGAGGCTGTTTTCTGCTTAAATATCCGAATTTTACTGCTTTCTCGGAGACGCTGCCGTTATCGCAACAGCCGAGTCCTGGCTCAAACAGACAAGCCATAGGGACGATGGGCGATTAAGCGACTACAGTTAGCCTTTTCTTGCAGTATAGCCTCTCTCAGCCGCGAATTTTCGGGAGTTTTATAAATAAATGTCGATTTTTTACAAAATTAAATTTTGAGCTATAAAATAATTTGCGTTTTATGGATTTCAAGTTGATTTAAAGCATTTTTTTGTCCATATTGAGTTTGTTTGAGTTTATGGCAGGATTTATTTTTTGGCAGAATACATACCAAAAAGCAGAATATTCTATTTTTTCTTTGCGGGCGTAATTTGATTTCAAAAGACGATGATTAAAAAAGACTTATAGTCTGTTCAGATTAAATTCACATAAAAACATCCTGAATTTACAAAAAAATAATAATAAGCGAGGCTGCATTGATTTTCTTTGAGTCAATAAATAGATGGTTTCAGTCGAACTCCCGACTTCAATCTAAAGGTTTATGGGGTAAATAGACCGATAAATCCCCTTTGATGACGTACTCGATCGACCACAGGGGCGGTTCGATGGGCGTGCCGTCCTGTCGGACTTCCCAATGGAAATGAGGCTCTCCCGAGTTTTGGGGGTCTCCCACGGTGGCGATCGCATCGCCGGGACGGTACACCCCGGGAACGCAATCGTCTAAGTTCGAGGCCAGAAAAACGTAGTCGGGTAACTGTTCGCTGACAATGGTTGCCGAAAAGCCGTCGTGGGAGAGGGATTCGCAACGTACCGTGACTTTCTCGCCGTCTTTACCGACAGCGTACAAATTCGAGCCTTCTGGCAGCCAGATATTGACGCCAGGATCGGCTTCGACGGTGCCACCGCTGGGGCGGACGGCGGACGGGGTCGAACTGCCTCCGGAAGAAGGGTAAGGGCTTCTGTCGGCGTCTCCGCTGGGGCGATCGCTTCGGATGTCTCCGCTAGAGGTTTGGGGGGCTGAGGGTTGATAAACTCCGGCTGAGGCGGTGTCGTGGGTGTCGTCCGTCCAATCCCACTGCCACTGTCCCAAGGCGCGATCGACCCCCAGGGAGGCATCGGGTTCGGGTCGAGACGGTACGTTAGAGGCGGCATCGTCGGCGTCGTCCCCCCAATCCCACTGCCACTGCTGTAAGGCACGATCGACCTCGGTTTGAGAGTCGGTTTGAGAGTCGGGTTGAGAGTCGGGTTGAGGCGGCGTCTCGTCAACTGATGTCTCTGGGGTGGTTTCGGCGGAGTTCGTGGCGGTGGTGGCGGTTCCGTTCCCTCGCGTTAAGCTGAGACCCGGAAAAAACTGCAACAGCGAAATCCCCAACATGGCCAACAACACGAATACTAAAAGCGCCCATTCCAGCCAAAGTTTGCGGCGTTCGGCTTCGAGGCGTTCTTCCCCTTCTTCTTGAAGGTCGGACAGGCGACGTTGGGTCTGTTGTCGTTCGGCGAGGGCTTCCCGTTCGTTGGTTTTGGCCCATTCAATCAAGGCTGAGTAGGACATGGGACTCGGTAACGGGGGGACGGTGGAGGTGCGATCGCGCTTCGAGGCGGCCGGTCGATCGCGGTCGCTGTCGGAAAAAAACGGATTTTTCTCGGGGTTGGTGGAGGTGCGATCGAAGGGATCGATCGCACCTCGGGTTGGGGGATCTGGACGAGAAGAGTACGTCATGATGTCCGTTACAGAAGTCGGAAGCAGCTATCAAAACGGCGATCGCGCCAAAGAGAACGGAATCTCAGCCATCTCGGGGTAGGATCGATCGCGTTACCGAGGGTTTCGCACCAGTCGTCTTAAAACCGTTGTATTCGAGGAGATCGCACCATGTCACTTGAGGTTATCGAAATCGCGCCAGAACGCGATCGAACACCGACGGCAACTCTCGTCCTCCTTCACGGTTGGGGCGCCAACGCCAGAGATTTGGCGTCGTTACATCCGCTCTTGAACTTACCAGATTACCTCTGTCTCTGTCCCGATGCCCCTCTCCCCCACCCCTACGTTCCCGGCGGGAAAATGTGGTACGACTTGGAAACGGAGGAGTACGATGGCTTGGCGGACAGTCGCGATCGCCTCTGTCAGTGGCTCGACGGCCTGGAAGCGAAAACGGGAATTTCCCTCGAAAAGACGGTTCTGGCGGGCTTTTCCCAAGGGGGCGCCATGACCTTGGACGTGGGAGCGCACTATCCCTTGGCGGGGTTGGTGGCCATGAGCGGCTATCTTCACGGTTCGATCGAGGCTCGTGCCAAATTCCCCCCCGTCTTGGTCATGCACGGACGCCAAGATCCCATCGTTCCCCTGTCGGCGGCTCGTCAAGCCCGCGATCGACTCACCGAAATCGGTGCCACCGTCGCATACGAAGAGTTCGATATGGCCCATCAAATCTGTCCTCAAGAAGTGTTGAAATTGCGTCAGTTCGTCCTCGACAACACGCAAAATTGATGAGTCCGATGAGATAAATAAAATAACAAAACGTAAATCTACCCCCCTCAAACACAGGCGATCGCATTAA